>JAASTF010000053.1 GCA_021767525.1 Paracoccaceae bacterium | reverse complement strand
TGGTGGGGGCCGGTGTTCTGGGAAAGCTATGGCGCGACCGAGATCGGGTTCATGACCATGGCCTCGAGCGCGGATGCCCTGGAGCGGCCCGGCACCGCGGGGCGGATGCAGATGGGTGGCACGCTGATGATCCTTGACGAGGATGACAACGAGTTGCCCCCCGGTGAGGTGGGCGAGATTTACGCAAGGATGGATGCGTTCGGGGGGTTCGATTATTCGAACGACGATGCCAGCCGCGCGGAAAAGCACGGGCATTTCTCGGTCGGCGATCTGGGCTGGGTGGACGAGGACGGATACCTGTTCATCACCGACCGCAAGAAGGACATGATCATTTCCGGCGGAGCCAACATCTTTCCCGCCGAGATCGAGGCGGTGCTGATGCGCGCGCCCTTCATCCGCGACGCCGCCGTGTTCGGCGCGCCCGATCCCGAGTTCGGTGAACAGGTGGTGGCCGCCATCGAGCCCAGCGACGGCTGGACGCCCGACGAGGCCGAGCTGCGGGCCTTTCTGGATGGCAAGCTGGCGCGGTTCAAGCATCCGCGTATCATCGATTTTCACGACCGCCTGCCGCGCGAGGATACCGGCAAGGTGTTCAAACCCCGCCTGCGCGCACCCTACTGGGAAAAAGCAGGCCGCAAAATCTGAGCGGGGCGTGATCCGATAGAGTGCGCCTGAGGCGCACGCCTTGTGTCTCGGGCCCTTGCGGGCCCTCGGGGATGAGGGGCTCTGCCCCTCAAACTCCCCGGAGTTTTCCTGGCAAGATGAAGATCAGTTGGCGGCTTGCCCCAGCCCCTCGGGCTGGCCCACCACGACGAAGGTCAGCGCGTCGGGGTCGAGCAGTTCGGACGCGACGCGGTTGATCTGTTCGAGCGTGACGGCGTTCACCTGGTCGTTGCGGGTGGCGATGTAATCGATCGGCAGCCCCTCCATCTGCATGGCGACGATGATGTTGGCGATCGGGCCATTGCCGTCGAAACGCAGCGGGTATGCGCCGGTCAGATAGGTTTTCGCATCCTGCAATTCCTGTTCGGTCACGCCGTTATCGCGCAGCTTGGCCCATTCTTCGCGGATGACCTGGACCGCCTCGGCCACGCGGTCATTGGCCGAGGCGACAGACCCCTGCCAAAGCTGCGCCTGGTCCTTGTCGACCAGGTAGGAATAGACGCCATAGGTCAGGCCGCGCTTTTCGCGCACTTCCTGCATCAGGCGGCTTTCGAAGGACCCCCCGCCCAGGATGTGATCGAGGATGAAGGCGGCGAAGAAATCGGGATCGTCGCGGTCGATCCCCGGCTGGCCGAATATGGCGACGGATTGCGGTGTGGCGAAGGGTTCGACCTGGGTGCTGCCGTCGAGCTTGATCTGCGCGGGGCCTGGCAGCGGGGCGCCGGTTTCTGGCAGATCGGCGAAAAGGTCGTCGAGCAGGGCGGACAATTGCTCGGGCGTGATGTCGCCCACGGCGCCCACATAGATGCGGTCGCGCGCCAGCGCGCCCTGGTGAGCCGCAAGCAGGTCGTCGCGTGTCAGGGCGGTGACGGTTTCGACCGTGCCATCCTGCGGGCGGGCATAGGGGTGATCGCCGTACACCATCGCGTCAAAGGTTTTCGACGCGATGGCGCGCGGGTCTTTCAGATCGGAGCGAAGCGACGACAGAAGCTGTGCGCGCACACGCTCGATCGCATCATTGTCGAACCGAGGGCGCACCAGGCTGTCGCGCAGCAGCGCCACGGCCTGATCGCGGTTTTCCGTCAGGAACCGGGCCGAGATGCGCACCGAGTCGTCGGAAATGCCATAGCTGAACGAGGCGGCCAGCGCCTCGGACCGGCGGGCGAATGCGCGGGCGTCAAGATCGCCGGCGCCCTCTTCCAGAAGCGAAACCATCAGGCTGGTCGCGCCCTGTTTTTCAGGCGCATCCAGCGAGGCGCCGCCACGAAAGCGGATTTCCAGCGCGGTGAAGGGTATCGAATGTTCCTCGACCAGCCAGGCGTCGATCCCGCCGGGCGTGGTGATTTCCTGTATCTCGACCTCGGCGCGCGCCGGCAGCGCCACGACGATCAGAACGAAAGCCCAGAGAATGCGGATCATTGTGTCACCTCTTCGCCCTTCAGGTAGCCCGTGACCGATTTGCGCCGGTCCAGCAGGGTGCGCGCGGCGGCCATCACGTCGTCGGGCGTGACCGCCTGCAGGATGTCGGGCCAGGCCTGCACGTCTTCGACCGTCAGACCCTGGGTCAGGGCGCGGCCATAGCGGTTGGCCAGTGCTTCGACATTGTCGCGGGCATATATCTGGCTGGCGCGCATCTGCATCTTGATGCGGTCAAGCTGTTCGGCATCGACGCCGGTTTCCAGGAACGCGGCCAGGGTTTCATCCAGCGCCGCCTCGGCCTGTTCCAGCGTAACGCCGGGGGCGGGCACGACGATAAAGCTGAAATCGGTGTCATCCAGCGACGTGCCGCCGTAATAGGCGCCGGTGAACACGGCGATTTGGCGTTCGAATTGCAGCTTTTCGGCCAGAACGCTGGTGGTGCCGCCGCCCAGGATTTCCGACAGGATTTCCAAGGCTGCCGCCTGTTCCTGCGCACCGCTGTCGCGCTCGGGCGCCAGGTAGGAACGGCTGACATAAGGCTGCGCCACGCGCGCGTCGCGGAACACCATGCGGCGTTCGGACATTTGCGGCGGCTCTTGCGGGCGGGCGCGCTCCGGCAGGTCGGGATTGGCGGGGATGGGCCCGTAATGCTGTTCGGCCAGGGCACGCACCTCGTCGGGCTGCACGTCGCCGGCGACGATCAGGATGGCGTTGTTCGGTGCGTAATAGCGGTCATAGAACGCGCGTGCCTTGGCCTGATCCAGCGCCTCCATCTCGTGGCGCCAGCCGATGATCGGCACACCGTAGCGGTGATTCAGATACTGCGCTGCGTTCTTTTGCTCGCGGAATAGGGCGGCGGGATCGTTTTCGACGCGCTGATTGCGCTCTTCAATGATCACGTCGCGTTCGATCGCCACGTCGGATTCGGTGAGCTTCAGGTTCACCATCCGGTCGGCCTCCATCTCCATCATCAGGCCCAGCCGGTCGGCGGCGACGCGCTGATAATAGGCGGTATAGTCATAGCTGGTGAAGGCGTTGTCGGACCCGCCGTTACGCGACACGGTGGCGGAAAACTCGCCCGGCTCCATGTTCTCGGTGCCGCGGAACAGCAGGTGTTCCAGGAAATGCGCCACGCCGGATGCGCCGGCGGGCTCGTCCGCGGACCCCGCCCGATACCAGACCATGTGCACGACAACCGGCGCGCGGTGATCTTCGATCACGACGACATCCATGCCGTTATCCAGGGTAAAGGTGGTGACATCCTCTTGCGCGGTGGCAGGAAGGGCCAGGGCGAAAAGCCCAAGACAGAACGCGGCAAGACGCAGCATCGGCAAACCTCCGGTCGGTGATACGGGAAAGATACGCCGAAATGACGCGACAACAAGCACCGCTGACGCCGATGTGAGCGTGCTTACCGGCGCGGGCCTGTCGGCGGAACCGACGGCGTCGGCACGCCCACGCGGCGATAGGCCTGGTTGGTGCGCACGGAATTCAGCGTTTGCGGCTCGTAGACCGAGTTGTACTTGTTCTTGATGAAGATCCGCAGCCGCTGGAACCGGCCACGGCGCTGGCGGAAATCCTCGTCCTCTTCGGCCAGGGTTTCGCGGATATTGCCCGGCACGCCGCCACGCGCCGTGTGGCGCACAAGGGCGGTGTCGCCAGCGGGCACGCCGGTGGCGTCCAGCGCCTCGGGGCGACCGCCAAGGCTGGCCACCGCATCGGCGCGCGGGTTCTGATCCACAAGGTTGCGGCCGTCGGGATTGGGCACCGGCAGGCTGCTGTAGCTGTCGGGCGCCTGCAACGGTTTGCTGGGCAGAACAGAGAATTCATCGGGGCCGTTATCGGACGACCGCAACTGACGCAGGTCGATCTCACGATCGCCCCTGGCACAGCCGGCCGCGGCCAAAATCAGCACCAATCCCATCGTTGCGCGCGTGATCCGCATTGTCGCTCTCCGTTTCTCTGGCCCAGCTTTAACCGATTACGCCGCCGCCGTCACGGGGCCTTTTGGGCCTTGTCGCTGTGCCCGGTGAACAGGATCAGGCCAAGCGCACCGGCAAAGACGGCGATATCCGCCACGTTGAAGGCATAGGGGTTTTCAAAGCCACAGCAGGACATGTTCAGGAAATCGGCCACCGCGCCGTAAAGCAGACGGTCCACCACGTTGCCCAGGGCGCCGCCCACCATCAACCCGGCCGAGATATAGCCCCAGCGCCCCGGCGGGTCGTGGCGCACCCACCAGATCACGCCGCCCGACACCACCAGCGCCACGACGATCAGCGCCCAGCGGGTCGCGCCGGACGGATCGCCCAGCAGCCCGAAATTGATCCCGTAGTTCCACGCCATCCGCAGGTTCAGCAGCGGCGGCAGCACGTCGATCTCGTGCAGCGTGCGCAGGTCCAGCCAGTGCACGACCAGCCACTTGGTCGCCTGATCGACCAAAAACACCCAGAATGCCACCCAGAACACCAGTCTCATGGCGCGCTCTCCTGCCATTGGGGTGCCGGTTGGCCCGGCACCTTTCGTTATGATCGGCGCATGCCCCGGCCTAGTGGCGGAAGTGGCGCATACCCGTGAACACCATCGCCAGGCCGGCCTCGTCGGCGGCGGCGATCACCTCGTCGTCGCGCATCGAGCCGCCGGGCTGAATGATCGCTGTGGCACCGGCCTCGGCCGCGGCCAGCAGGCCGTCGGCAAAGGGAAAGAACGCATCCGACGCCACGACCGAGCCCTTGGCCGGCGTATCGTCCAACCCGATCTCGCGCGCCATCCGCCCGGCCTTGAGCGCGGCAATGGTCGAGCTGTCGACGCGGCTCATCTGCCCTGCGCCCACTCCGACCGTGGCGCCGTCCTTGACGTAGACGATGGCGTTCGATTTCACGTGCTTGGCCACTTTCCAAGCAAACAGCAGGTCGGCCAGTTCGGCGTCGCTGGGGGCGCGTTTGGTGACCACCTTCAGGTCGTCCGCCGTGATCCGGCCATTGTCCTTGTCCTGCACCAGCATCCCGCCCGACACCTGTTTATAGGCCAGGCCGCCGGCTGCGGGGTTTGCCAGGCCCGGTGCAATCAGCAGGCGCAGGTTCTTCTTGGCGGCAAAGATGTCGCGCGCGCCCTGGTCGGCGCCGGGCGCGATCACCACCTCGGTAAAGATCTGCGCGATCTCGCCGGCGGTTTCAGAATCGAGAAACGTGTTCAGCGCCACGATACCGCCGAACGCGCTGGTGCGGTCGCAGTCAAAGGCGCGCGTGTAGGCTTCTTTCAACGTCTCGGCTCGGGCCACGCCGCACGGGTTGGCGTGCTTGATGATCGCACAGGCCGGCCCGTCGGCAGGAAGGAATTCGCTGACCAGTTCAAACGCGGCGTCAGTGTCGTTGATGTTGTTATACGACAGCTCTTTGCCTTGCAGCTGCTGGGCGGTGGCGACGCCCGGGCGCTCGCTGCCATCGATGTAGAACGCGGCCTGCTGGTGCGGGTTTTCGCCATAGCGCAGGGTTTGCGCCAGGGTGCCGGCCAAGACGCGGCGGCGCGGGGTTGTTTCCCCGATCGCATCGGCCATCCAGGTGCTGACGGCCGCATCGTAAGCGCCGGTGCGAGCATAGGCCACCTGCGCCAGCCGCTGCCGGAACGCATAGCTGGTCTGGCCGTCATTGGCATCGAGCTCGTCCAGCAGGGCGGCGTAATCTTCGACATCCACCACCACGTTGACGAAACGATGGTTCTTGGCCGCCGCACGGATCATGGCCGGGCCGCCGATATCGATATTCTCGATCATCTCGTCATATTCGGCGCCACGCGCCAGCGCGTCTTCGAACGGGTAGAGGTTGACCACCAACAGGTCGATTTCCTTGATCCCGTGCGCGGTGGCCGCGGCCATATGCGCGTCGTTGTCGCGCAGCGCCAGCAGCCCGCCATGCACCGCGGGGTGCAGGGTTTTCACGCGGCCATCCATCATCTCGGGAAAGCCGGTCACATCGGCCACGTCCTTGACCACCAACCCCGCGTCGCGCATAGCCTTGGCCGAACCGCCGGTCGACAGCAACTCGACCCCGCGCGCGGCCAGCGCCTGAGCCAGGTCGATCAGCCCGGTCTTGTCGGATACGGAAAGCAGCGCGCGGCGAATGGGGTGCAGGTCGGTCGTCATGGTCAGGCTCCGGTTCACTCGGTCAAATCCAGCTCGTCCCGGTGCACGTCGCGGATGCTGATGGGCGTGTCCTGCGCCTTGGCCAGCGACCACCGGATGCGGGTCGCATAGTCCATTGCGCGGGCGGATAAAACGATTTGTTTGGTCGCACGGGGCCGCAACCGGCCTTTTTCCAGGTAAACGCTGGCCTCGAGGTGCATTTGCGCGCCCGCGTCATGGCGGAACACCCACAGCTCGCCCGATTTCAGCGCCAGGCTGATCGCCGCGCCGCCCATGTCGACGGTCGCATCGACCTCGGGGTGCAGGTGAAACCGTATGTCGAAGGGGATGCCGCCCAGCTTGGCCTGGTCCATCGCGCGGTCGAACTGGGCGCGCGCCTTGTCGTCCAGGGCCACCAACATGTCTTCGCCCGCAACACCACGGCCATCGAATGTCAGGTCCAGCGTGCGCGCATGAGTCAACCCGTGGGTGCGCACATACCCGTCATGGCCCGCCTGCAGGCGCAGCCCGTCGCTGGCATGGGCGATCTCGATCGGCACCTCTGCGGGCGCTTCGGTCAGCCACTCGCCACGCGCCCCGCCCGCGCCCAACCGGGCGCTGGAATAGCCGGCCAGCGACAGGGTCGAATGGCTGGCCGTGGCACGGCCCGCGCGGCGCCATTCCTGCCCGAAACTTGCACCCGACCCGCAATTCACCACCACCGGCCGGCGGCCCGATGTCAGCTCGAACGCCAGGGTCGAGGCATGGGCGTCGCGCGATGCCGGCCCGCGCGGCGGGGGGGCCGCATCGACGATGATGCTGGTGCGCCCCGCGCTGAGCCGGGCAAACCCCATCGACAGGCCGCCGGGCGCGCGGCTCTTGACGCCGCTGGCGGCCAGGGCGGCATCCAGCCGTCCATCCAGGCCGCGCCCACCGCCATGAAACCGCGCCAGCCCGCCATCGGCATGGCGCAACGTCCGCAACGTGGGCGCGATCCGTTCGATCGCGGCGCGCAGTTCGGGCTGCACCGCGTGGCCGGCCTCGTCCAGTGCGGCGGCGGCCCAGGTCAACAGCGTGAAAACCTCCAGCAATTCTTCGGGATTGCGGGTCGGGATGCCGCCCTGATCGTCCACCTGTCGGCGGCACTCGCGCTCCAACGCATGGGCTGCGGGGGCAACGTGGCGCTCCATCCCCTGCAACGACAGCCCGGCATAGACCAGCCCGGTCAGCGCCTCGAACCGGGGCAGGCCCGGCGTGGTCGCGGCCCAGCGTCGCGACAGGAAAATCGTCTGCTGCGCCAGGCTTTGGTAAAAAGCGTCCGACGCGTCGCGCTCTTGCCCCCGCAGCACGAAGATCGCGTGATGAATCCAGCGGATCACCCGCCGTCCGGTCAGGTCGGGCGTCCAGCCCGGCCCCTGCCCCCGACCATATCTTTCGATCCAGCCCCACAACCAATCCTGCGCCCGCGCCCGCGCCGCCGCATCGCCCACGGCGGCCAGGTCGTCCAGCCAGACAAAACCCTGCAATTCCTCTTCGAACCGAGGCGCCGGCGCGGCCACATCCCACAGCCCGGTCTTGCCGCTTTCGACCAGGTAGCCGGCAAACAGGTAATTCCCCGCGATCAGCTGCCGGCCGCGGGCGAAATTGCCCACGGTGCGGGGTTCGGGCTGACTGACAAAGCCCGTGGCCGGGCGCGCACGTGTGGACAGCCGCGCATATACGCGATGCAAAAAGCGCGTCCATCGCGCCGCGATACCGTCGGGATGTGCCATTGCTCTGCCTCGTTGCCCGCTCTGACGGCGGTTACGGGCAGTCTACAGCGCAAGGCGGGCCTTGTCACCGCTCTATTAGGCACACCAAACCTTCTCGGGTTTTCAAATACCCCGGGGGGCGTCACCGCAGGTGACGGGGGGCAGCGCCCCCCAGATCACAGCGCAGCCGCCAGCCGTGTGCCCTGGTCGATGGCGCGCTTGGCATCAAGCTCGGCAGCAACATCGGCCCCGCCAATCACGTGGCAGGGGATTCCCTTGGCCTCAAACGCGTCGGCCAGGCTGCGTTCCGACAGCTGCCCGGCACACATCACGATGGTATCCACCTCGATCACGCGGGGGGTTTCGCGGGCTTCGCCGAAACTGACATGCAGGCCGGCATCGTCGATACGCTCGTAATTCACGCCGCCCAGCATCTCGACGCCCTTCATCTTCAGGCTGGCGCGGTGAATCCAGCCCGTCGTCTTGCCCAGGCCCTTGCCCAACGCCTTGGCCTTGCGCTGCATCAGCGTGACCTGTCGCGTGGGCGGCGCCGGTTGCGGGCCCTCGGGCGCCAACCCGCTGCGCGCCTGTTCCGGGTCGGTCACACCCCATTCGCGCATCCATTCCGGCAGGTCGGTGGTGGGCGAATGATCGGTGGTCAGATACTCGGCCACGTCGAACCCGATGCCGCCCGCGCCGATGATGGCGACGCGCGCGCCCACGGGTGCCTTGCCCGAAAGCACGTCGATATAGGACAGCACGTTGTCACGATCCTGCCCGGGGATTTCCGGGTCGCGGGGCACCACGCCGGTGGCGATGATCACCTCGTCAAAGCCCGCCAGGTCGTCCACCCCCGCCTCTTGCCCCAGGCGCGGGGTGATGCCGGCGGCGTCGACCATCGTGGCGAACCAGTCGACCAGCCCGTGAAACTCTTCCTTGCCCGGGATGACGCGCGCCATGTTCAGCTGCCCGCCGATGCGGTCGGACTTGTCGAAAACCGTCACCTCGTGCCCGCGCTCGGCCGCGGTCAGCGCCGCCGACAGGCCCGCAGGGCCCGCGCCCACCACTGCCACGCGCTTGGATGCGGGCGCCTTGTCGATCACGATTTCCGTCTCGTAGCAGGCGCGCGGGTTCACCAGGCACGAGCTGATCTTGCCGCTGAACGTATGATCCAGGCAGGCCTGGTTGCACGCGATGCAGGGCGCGATCTGGGCGGTGCGCCCCTGGGCCGCCTTTTTCACGAAATGCGCATCGGCCAGCATCGGCCGGGCCAGGCTGACCATGTCGGCGCAGCCCTCGGCCAAGACCTGCTCGGCCACCTCGGGCGTGTTGATCCGGTTCGAGGTGATGACCGGAATCCCAACCTTGCCCATCAGCTTTTTCGTCACCCACGCAAAGGCCGCCCGCGGCACCGAGGTGGCGATGGTCGGAATCCGCGCCTCGTGCCAGCCGATCCCGGTGTTGATGATGGTGGCGCCGGCCTTTTCGATCTCTTGCGCCAGCTGCACCACCTCGTCATAGGTCGAGCCATTGGGCACCAGGTCGATCATCGACAGCCGGTAGATGATGATGAAATCGTCACCCGCCTTTTCGCGCGCGCGCGTCACCGCCTCGATCGCCACGCGCATCCGGTTCTCGTAGCTGCCGCCCCAATCATCGGTGCGCTTGTTGGTATGGGTGACCAGGAACTGGTTGATGAAATACCCTTCCGAGCCCATCACCTCGACCCCGTCATAGCCCGCTTCGCGCGCCCGGGCGGCGGCGGTGGCAATGTCGTTCAGCTGTTTCTGAATGCCCTCTTCATCCAACTCTTTCGGCGGAAAGGGCGAGATGGGCGATTTCACCGCGCTGGCGCTGACGCATTCCGGGCTATAGGCATAGCGGCCCGCATGCAGGATCTGCATCGCGATCTTGCCGCCTGCGTCATGCACTCGGTCGGTGACGATGCGGTGGTTGGCAATGTCATCCGGCGTGAAAAGGCCGGCCGCCCCGGGAAACACGCCCCCCTCGCGGTTGGGGGCCATGCCGCCGGTGACCATCAGCCCCACGTCACCCCGCGCGCGTTCGGCATAGAACTCGGCCACGCGGTTCCAGTCCTTGGTTTCCTCCAACCCGGTATGCATCGAGCCCATGAGCACGCGGTTCTTCAGCGTGGTAAAGCCCAGATCGAGCGGCGACAGAAGATGCGGATATGCTGACATTGGCGAAACCTCCCTGGCTTGGGCGCAGAGTGGCGCAGCCAGGCGGCGCTTGTCACGCGCAACGCCGCGTCAGCCCGGCCGGCACAAATCCGACACGGATTTGTGGGCAATTTCTTGGTTCAAGAAATTGCGCCGCTCAGCCCCTGCCGGAATTATCCACGATGCAGGGCGTTTCGAAGTATTCGAATGTCGGGCGGCTGCCATAAAGCTGTTCGGCGCGGTCGCACCAGGCGTCGTCATGGGCCTCTTGGGCGCTGGCCTTGTCGGGCCACAGATAGACGCCGCCGCCCTGGCGTGTTTCTTCGTCGAACAGGTAATATTTGCGCACCAGCTTGGGGTTTTCCGCCCAGGCCGGCATCGTGGTTTCGAACCGGCGGATCACCTCGTCACGGTCGATCTCCTCGGCGATGTCAAAGCGGACGATTTCGGTAATCATGGCGGCCCTCCCTGGTTACGACCACCACCATAGGCGCCTACATCGTCTCGACGCAATGGCGCCGGAAGGCGCGTTTCAGCATGTCCAATTCTTCGCGCAGCAGCTGCAACTCGGCGCGGATATCGTCGCCCATCGCCTCGCCCGCCAGCACGGCAAAGCTTTCCAGCGTTTCGCCGCTGTCCGGGTCGCTGATCAGAAAGGTCTGCACCCCGTCCGACAGCATCTTTGCCGGGATCGGCACCCGTACGACCCAGTGGCCCCTTTCGCGATCCTCGATCACGTCGACCCCATCAATGGGCTGGCCCAGATGCGTCACCGCGATCGCGGGCTGGCTTTTGCCGCCCTCGCGCATCGTCAGAACGCCTTCCCACACGCCCTCGAACAGGCGGGTCTTGGTCAATGTCATGCTGCTCATCGCATCGCTCCGTCACAATTCGGCGCGGGGCCGGCGGCTGAAGGTCACGTCGCGGATCGTGACCATGTTCATCTCGGGGCCTTCGAAAATCAGGTCCAGCCAGGCGCGCTCGATCCGCTTTTCGTTCAGCTTGGTATAGGCCAGGTCGAACTCGACCATCACCTCTTCTTCGTGCAGGGGCAACTCGCGCACGATCTGCTCGGTATTGGGGCCGTGCTTGATGTTGAGCCGGGCAAAGATTTCCAACGGCTTTTCCATTTCCAAGATGGTGTCCAGCCGGATCAGGTGCCGCCGTTTCAGCCCGGTGGTCGCGCCCGGCGGCAAGGCGATGACCAGCGACAGGTACGACCCGTCAAAGCGAAACACGTCCATCTGCACCCCGTAAGGGGCCAGGTCGGCCTCGCGCTGGTTGCGGATCTGGCGCAGGGTCAGCTCGGAAAAGGCGCAATCGTGAAACAGCGTCACCTCGTCGCCCAACGCCGATTTGTTGCGCGCCGCGGCGATGCCCGGCCTGGGCAGCGGGCCGCGCCACAGCTCGGGCCGCCAGGACCAATCGGAATTGGCGGGCTTGCGAAAGGTGGTCGAACCGATCATCGGCAGGGCCAGCCGGTTCTCGGCCTTGAAAATCAGCTGGTCCAGGTGGTGACGCAGGCGGCGCGCCCGGCTGCGCTGTTGGCGCAGCTGGCCCAGGCTGGCGGTATCGGCATTGCGCGCCGCCGCCGCCCACCGCCGCAGCGATGCGCGAAAGACCATCGTTCGTAGAAACCGTCCTGCCATGCCTGCCCCGATGTTTCGATTTCCGAAACTGTATGAGTCGAAAAGATAAATAAAAAGTCCTATGGAAACAAACGGCTGAAAATACCGCGTCGCGGTTGCCGTCGCTCGGCCACCTGCGGATCGGCGCTTGCGTCCGCGGCGGCGGCCTGGCTGGCCGCGGGGGCCGGGGGCGCGGCGGCCCGGGTTGGGCTTTGATCGCGGATCAATTCGGCCTGGGCGACCAGCAAACGCTCGCCCTCGGCGCCTGCAATCGCGCTGCCCGCCGCACCGTAAACCGCCAACCCGACAAGCCGCCCGTTGACCGACATCGCCCCCCGCCAATGCCGCGTGTCACCGCGCGCGCCGGGCAAGGCGCCGTCCTGGCCTGCGACATGCACGATGGTCAGCCCGTCGCCATTCGCCGCGCGTAACGGGGCGGTGTCGGGCAGCGCCTGCGCCAGCAGCTCGGCCTCGGGCTGGTTGCCCGAACCGCCGGGCCGCGACACCGAAACGGTGATCACCGCCGGTTCGACCAGCAGACCAGCCGGACGCCCGGTCAGCGACTCGCAGCTGGCGATCAGGGCAAAGCCGCCACCGGCGCGGTTCGCGATGCTGGATTTGTCCAGGCAATAGCCCGCGGGAGGCACCACGACGACCGTGCCACCGCCCAGTTCGGCCCGTCGCGTGACGGGAACCGCGCGGCCCGCTTCGCCCGCGGTCGCCCCGCCAGCCGACAGCAGCGACAGCGTATCCTGGCACCCCGCCAGTGCCGCGACCGCGCAAAACGCAAGGGCGGGGCGCAAGGGCCGGCCAGCCGCGACGCCCCGCATCCGGACCTTAAAGGTCCATATAGACATGCGCCTCGGCCTCGGCCCCGGGATGGGTCACCGCACCCTTGTATGTCTCGCCCACCAGCTGCGCGTATTTCCACAGCGCGCCCGAGGTGTAGATCGTCTTGCGCGGGCCTTTCCACTCGGCCTTGCGCTTTTCCAGCTCGTCGTCGCTCAGGTCCACCGACAGCTCGCCGGTGGTCGCGTCGATGGTGATGGTATCGCCGTTTTGCAGCAGGGCGATGGGGCCGCCATGCGCCGCCTCGGGGCCGACATGGCCCACGCAGAACCCGCGCGTCGCGCCCGAGAAACGGCCATCGGTGATCAGCGCCACTTTCTTGCCCATGCCCTGGCCCGACAGGGCGGCGGTGGTGGCCAGCATCTCGCGCATGCCGGGGCCGCCAGCGGGGCCTTCGTTGCGGATGACGATCACCTCGCCCTCTTTGTATTCGCGCGCCTTCACGGCGGCAAAGGCATCTTCCTCGCATTCGAAAACGCGCGCGGGGCCGACGAAACGCTGGTGCTGGGTGTCGATGCCCGCCACCTTCACGATGGCGCCCTGCGGGGCCAGGTTGCCCTTCAGGCCCACGACGCCGCCGGTCTTGGTCAGCGGTTTCTCGATGGGATAGATCACCTTGCCGTCGGCCTCGCGCTCGATCGTGTCCAGCTCTTCGCCGATCGAGCGGCCGGTGGCGGTCATGCAATCCTCGTGGATCAGGCCGGCCTTGCGCAGCTCTTTCATCACCACCGGAATGCCGCCCGCGTCATACAGATCCTTCGCCACGTATTGGCCACCCGGTTTCAGGTCGACGAAATAGGGCGTGTCGCGGAAGATGTCGCAGACATCTTCAAGGTAGAACTCGATCCCAGCCTCATGCGCGATGGCGGGCAGGTGCAAGCCGGCATTGGTCGAGCCGCCGGTGCAGGCCACGACGCGCGCGGCGTTTTCCAGGCTTTGGCGCGTCACCACGTCACGCGCGCGGATGTTTTTCTCAAGCAGGGTCATCACCGCACGGCCCGAGGCCTCGGCATATTGGTCGCGCGACTCGTACGGTGCCGGCATGCCCGAGCTGTTCATCAGCGCCAGGCCGATCGCCTCGGACACGCAGGCCATCGTGTTTGCGGTGAACTGCCCGCCACAAGCGCCGGCCGACGGGCAGGCCACGCGCTCCAGCGCATCCAGTGCCTTGTCCGACATCTGCTGGTTCTGGTGCCAGCCGACGGCCTCGAACATGTCCTGCACGGTCAGGTCGCGGGTGCGGAATTCCTCGGGGATTTCGCTGATCTGCGGCGCCTTGCCCGGCAGGATCGAACCGCCATAGATAAAGACCGACGGCACGTTCAGACGCACCATCGCCATCATCATGCCCGGCAGCGACTTGTCACAGCCCGCCAGGCCCACGATGGCGTCATAGCAATGGCCGCGCATGGTCAGCTCGACGGTGTCGGCAATCGCCTCGCGACTGGCCAGCGAACTGCGCATCCCTTCGTGGCCCATCGCGATCCCGTCGGTCACGGTGATGGTGGTGAACTCGCGCGGGGTGCCATGCGCCTCTTTCACGCCGCCCTTGACGGCCTG
>JAASTF010000345.1 GCA_021767525.1 Paracoccaceae bacterium | reverse complement strand
TGCGCGAAGGGCGCGCGC
This sequence comes from Paracoccaceae bacterium, assembly GCA_021767525.1. Lineage (GTDB taxonomy): Bacteria > Pseudomonadota > Alphaproteobacteria > Rhodobacterales > Rhodobacteraceae > Lutimaribacter. The sequence continues at coordinate 3,579 of JAASTF010000345.1, read as the reverse complement.
TGTTCACCCAGCCGCCGATGCCGATCAAATGCGCCGGCGCGCCGCAAAAGGCGATGTATCTTTCGGCCGATCACTGGCACCGCCTGAACCGCCTGAAAAACATCGACGTGCAGTTCATGAATGCGGGCGGCGTGCTGTTCGGGGTCAAGGATTACGTGCCCGCCCTTATGGAGTATGTGCAGAAATACGATGCCACGCTGAATTTCTGGCACAACCTGGTGGCCGTGGACGGGCCGGGCAAAACCGCAACCTTCCGCGTGTCCGAACCCGATGCCGACCCGCGCGAAGAGACGGTCGAATTTGACATGATGCATGTCTGCCCGCCGCAGACAGCCCCCGATTTCATCCGCGTGTCGCCGCTTGCCGATGCCGCCGGCTGGGTCGATGTCGACCAGAACACCCTGCGCCACAAAAGCCATGACAATATCTGGTCGCTTGGAGACGTGATGAACGCCCCCAACGCGAAAACCGCCGCCGCGGCGCGGATGCAGGCCCCCATCGTGGCTGAAAACGTGGTGGCCGACATTCGCGGCGGCAGCCCCAAGGCGATGTATAACGGTTATGGCTCCTGCCCGCTGACCGTGGAAAAGGGCAAGATCGTCCTGGCCGAGTTCGGCTATGGCGGGACATTGCTGCCCAGCTTCCCGAAATGGCTGATCGACGGCACCAAACCCACCCGCGCCGCCTGGATCCTAAAGGAACAGATCCTGCCCCCCGTCTACTGGAAGGCGATGCTGCGCGGGAAAGAGTGGCTGGCCAAGCCCGAGAAAGTGTCAGCCAGCTAAGCAGGCACTCTCACTGGACGAGCGCTTCGACGACGCGCGCGGAGGCGATCAAACGGTCGTTCCGCGCGCTTTATCGGCCCAAGTCCGAAAAACGATCTGGCGGCGCGCCAAGCCCCACCAAATCGCCGCCGCGTGGGGGCGCGTCGGCGATGCGCGGCGGGCTTCACCCGCGATTCCGCGCAGGTCGCATAGCTGGCCATCTCGCACACCGCACGCCCCGTTAACCCGGCCCGCCGCCACATCGCATATGCATGTGTTGTGCATGGCCCGTGCATCGTTTGTGTATCCGCGTTTTCCCGCCAAATCAGCGCGTTAACCCTGATTCGCTTGCCCATTGCGCACAAGGCGACGATTCACCCCTTTAATTTATTCACTCTTTTGAATATATCCCGGTCAAACGTCGGAACAGGACGCGCCATGACACCGCCCAAACTCTCCCTCGCCGCGTTCAAGCGGTATTTGCCCATTCTCGAATGGTCGCGCAGCTATGACCGCGACACGCTCACGTCCGACCTTGTGGCGGCGGTGATCGTGACGATCATGCTGATCCCGCAATCCCTGGCCTACGCCCTTCTGGCGGGTCTGCCGGCGGAAATGGGCCTTTACGCCTCGATCCTGCCTTTGGTCGCCTACGCCATCTTCGGCACCTCGCGCGCCCTGGCCGTCGGCCCCGTTGCTGTGGTGTCGCTGATGACCGCCGCGGCCATCGGCAACCTGGGCCTGACCGACCCCGCGCAATACGCGCTGGCGGCTGTCACGCTGGCCTTCATCTCGGGCGCGATCCTGACCGTGATGGGGGTCTTTCACCTTGGATTCCTTGCGAATTTTCTGTCCCACCCGGTGATCGCCGGGTTCATCACCGCCTCGGGCGTTCTGATCGCCAGCTCGCAGCTGAAACACCTTTTGGGGGTCGAGGCGCACGGCCACACCCTTTTCACCATCTGGGGCGATCTCTTTGCCCATCAGCACCTGGTCAACCCGATCACGCTGACCATCGGCGTGCTGACCACGGCCTTCCTGTTCTGGGTGCGCAAGGGGCTCAAACCGCTGCTGCTGGCCACGGGGATGAAGCCGCGCCTGGCCGACATTCTGGCCAAGGCCGGGCCGGTCGCCGCGGTGGTCGTGACCACCTTGGCGGTGTGGATTTTCGACCTTGAAAACAAGGGCGTCGCCATCGTCGGCGCGGTCCCGATGGGCCTGCCACCACTGACCGCGCCCTCGTTCAGCTGGGATTTGTGGAGCCAGCTTTTCATCTCGGCCGTGCTGATCTCGATCATCGGTTTCGTCGAATCCGTGTCGGTCGCGCAAACGCTGGCCGCCAAGAAACGCCAAAGGATCCTGCCCGATCAAGAGCTTATCGGCCTTGGCACCTCAAACATCGCGGCGGCTGTCACGGGCGGCTACCCGGTGACGGGCGGCTTTGCCCGCTCGGTCGTGAACTTCGACGCCGGCGCCGAAACCCCCGCCGCGGGCGCCTTTACCGCCGTGGGCATCCTTCTGGCCGCGCTTCTGCTGACACCGCTTTTGTTCTTCCTGCCCAAGGCGACGCTGGCCGCCACGATCATCGTGGCCGTGCTGTCGCTGGTCGATTTCTCGATCCTGACCAAGGCCTGGGGCTATTCCCGCGTCGATTTCGCCGCCGTCGCCGCCACTATCTTTCTGACGCTGGGCTTTGGCGTGGAAATGGGCGTATCGGCGGGCGTTGTCCTGTCGATCGCGCTGCATCTGTTCAAAACCTCGCGCCCCCACGTGGCCGAGGTCGGGCTGGTCCCCGGCACCCAGCATTTCCGCAACATCCACCGCCACAACGTGGAAACCGCCCCCCACCTGGTGACGTTGCGGATCGACGAAAGCCTCTATTTCGCCAATGCGCGCTTTCTCGAGGATTACGTGTATAACCGCATCTCTTGTGACGAGCCGATCAAGCACGTGGTGCTGATGTGCTCGGCCGTGAACGAGATCGACATGAGCGCGCTGGAAAGCCTCGAAGCCATCAATCAGCGGCTGGGCGAGTTGGGCATTTCCCTGCACCTGTCCGAGGTCAAGGGCCCGGTGATGGACCGCCTGCAACGCAGCCATTTCCTGGATGAGCTGACCGGCCAGGTGTACCTGTCGCAATACGATGCCTGGCGGGTTCTGACCCGGCCCGACGCGGTGGACAGCCCCGAGGCAGCCCAGTAGACCAAGGGCCATGACCCGGATCATCGCGATAGAAACCGCCGCCGGCACGCAGCTGTGGCAGGTGGGCGAAACAGCCACGCTCACCGACAGCGGCACGCCAACGCTTACCGTGTCCGACAGCGCCCCGGCGCAGGGCTTTCCCGCGGCGCTGGCCGGTTTGGGGCCCTTGCAGAGCGGCGCGGGCCACCTGCCCGCCCTGCCCCGCCTGCTGACGCTCGGCGCGGTGGCGGGCGATCCGAATTGGGACGGCATCGTTCTGACGCTTGACGCCACCCACGCCAATTGGACCCATGTCAGCGCGGGCGAGGCGATCAGCACGCTGGCCACCGTCACCCCCCACCTGGCGCACCTTCTGGATGCCACCGGCCTGCTGAACCAACAGGCGCTGGACGAGGTGATGACCCGCCCCGAACGCCTGACCAGCGCTCTGGCCACCGACCCGGACAATGCACTGTCCTACCTGATCGGCGCCGACCTGGCCGCGGCCCGGCGCTGGTGGTTGGGTCACCAGCTGCGCATCGTGGGCGACGGGGCGCTGGCGCAGGGCTTTTCTGATGCGCTGATGACCCAGGGCGCACCCGTGGCCCTGACCGATACCGACACCGCCACCCGC
>JAASTF010000344.1 GCA_021767525.1 Paracoccaceae bacterium | reverse complement strand
CCCCGACGATGACAACGCGCTTGGGGCTGTCTGCGGCGGGGATGGTGTGGGGCAGCTGCAATTCACGGCCCGTGGCGGCGTTGTGGATGCACAGCGCCTCGCCGCCCTGGTCGATGCGGTCGAGGCAATAGGTGGCGCCGACGCAGGGGCGGATGTCATCCTCTTGCCCCGCCATGATTTTGGCCACGATATGCGGATCGGCGATATGGGCGCGTGTCATGCCGACCATATCCAGCTGCCCGGTGGCGACGGCGTGGCGGGCGGTGGCCACATCCGGAATGCGCGCGGCGTGAAAGGTGGGCAGACCGACCTCGGCCCGGATGCGGCCTGCGAAATCGAGATGGGGGGCGTAACGCATCCCCTGCACCGGGATCACGTCGGTCAGGTCGGCATCGGTTTCGACGCGGCCCTTGATAACATTCAAAAAATCGACCTGGCCGGTGTCGCGCAGGCGCTTGCCGATCTCGATCCCGTCCTGAGTGGAGATGCCGTTTTCGGCCAGGTCATCGGCGGTGTAGCGCAGCCCCACGATGAAGTCGGGGCCGACCCGGTCGCGGATCGCCTGGAGCACGTCGAGCGAAAATTTCATCCGCGCGTCCAGGTCGCCGTTATAGGGCCCGTCGAGATGGTTCTGGCGCGGCGACCAGAAGGCATCCATCAGGTGGCCATAGGCCTCGAGCTCGATCCCGTCGAGCCCGGCGGCCTGCATCCGCTCGGCGGCGTCGGCATAGTCGGCGATGATGCGGGCGATGTCCCAATCCTCCATCACCTTCGGGAAAGCGCGGTGGGCGGGTTCGCGCAGGCCCGAGGGCGCAAGGGACGGCAGCCAGTCGCCCTTGTTCCAGCCGGTGCGCCAGCCCAGATGGGTCAGCTGGATCATCACGGCGCAGCCATGATCGTGGCATTCGTCGGCCAGTTTCTTCAGCCACGGCACCACTTCGTCCTTATATGCCAATACGTTATTGAAGGCCGGCGGGCTGTCGCGGCTGACGATGGCGGAGCCGGCGGTCATGGTCATGGCGACGCCGCCCCTGGCACGTTCGACGTGATAGGCGCGGTAGCGGTCCTTTGGCAGGCCGTCTTCGGGGTAAGCGGGTTCATGCGCGGTGGTCATGATCCGGTTTTTCAATGTCAGGTGCTTGAGTTTGTAGGGCTGGAGCAGCGGATCGTTGGACATCGCTATAGCCTTTTGCTGGGTCTGGGCGGCAGGGTTCCGCGCGGGGCGCGGCGCTGTCAAGGGGCCGTAAAGGGCCGTGCACAACACATGCACATGTCATGCACAAGGGATGCATATAAGGGGCCGGGCCCGAGGCGGGCGTGATTTGGCGGTGCGGCTGCGCCGCGCCGGGTATCTCGCGTCCTCGCCTGCGGCTGCGGCGCTCGGGAATGGTGCGGGTTGCGAGCGCACGCCCTTGCCCCGGCGCTGCGCATTCGGCGCCTTGGGGGCCCGTGAGTTTATTTGGCAAGATGAAGCAGGTGGACCTGCGCCTGGAATGGCAGGGTTTGGGCCCGTGGATCAGTCTTGCGCGGGCAGGGCGGCGACCGTTTGCGCGAAGGCGCGGGCGGCTTGCGGCGCCTGGCCCATCTGCTGGGCGGGGTCGAAGATATCGGCCAGCGGCAGGTCGGGATAGGCGGATTGGGCGAGGGTTGCGAGGTTGGCGCCTTCGGCCATCGCCTTATTGCAGAGCGCCTTGACCTCGGCCTGCGCCTCGGGGCGGGGAAGGCTTTCGGCAAGGCGGAAGGAGAGTGCCTCGGCATGGATCAGCCCGCCGCTTTGAGCGAGGGCGGCGCGCATCGCGGACGGGTTGGGGGCGAGGGTTTCGGCCAGGCGCTGGGCGTGGGTGAGGGCGGCCGCCGTGCCGAGGCAAAGCTGCGGCAGGGTGAGCCATTCGGAGAACCATGCCGCGCCGTCGCGTTGTTCGCGGTGGAGGCCCGCGCCCTGCATCACGCCGTTCAGCGCCACGATTTGCCGCGCGAGGGCCACCATCGCCGAAGGGCCCACCGGGTTTTGTTTTTGCGGCATGGTGGACGAGCCGCCCGCGCCGTCGAGCGTGACCTCGGCGATCCCTGACTGGGTGAGCAGCACGAGGTCTTCGCCCATCTTGCCGCAGGCGGTGGCGAGCCGCGTGGCCCACGCGCAGATCGCCTGCAACCCCGAGCGGTCGGCGTGCCAGCTGTGGCCCGGATCGGCGAGGCCCAGCGATTGCGCCATGGCGGCGCGGATGGCAGGCGCCTGCGCGCCAAGGGCGGCGCCGGTGCCCGCCGCGCCGGAAAGCGACACGGAAAGCCCCGCGCGCAGGTGTGGCAATTGATCGAGAAGGCCCAGCAGCGGCTGGCCCCAGCCCGCCACCACCGCGCCAAAGCTGGTGGGGGTGGCGTGCTGGCCATAGGTGCGGGCGGCCATCGGGGTTTCGGCATGGTCTGCGGCCAGCCTGGCCAGCGCCGCGAGGGTGGCGCGCATGTCGCGTTCGAGGATGCCCAGAAACTGGCGCAGTCGCAGCATCAACCCGGTATCCATGATGTCCTGGCTGGTGGCACCCCAATGCAGGTATTGCGCGTGATCGGGCGCCTCCATCGCCTTGCGGAAGGCGGTGACGAGGCCAGGCACGGTGACGCCGTTCTGGCCCGTCGCCGTTGCCAGTGCTGCCGGGTCGATCTGCACCTCCATCGCGGCGCGGTGGATGAAGCGGGCGGCGGTTTCGGGGATCACCCCCAACGCGCCCTGGGCCTGGGCCAGCGCGCCCTCGACCAGCAGCATGGCGCGGATTTCGGCGGTATCGGTAAAGAGCTTGCCCGCGTCGCCCGCGGGGAAAAGCCGATGATAAAGCGGGCTGTCGTAAACCGATCCGGCCATGTCTTACCTTTGTGCGAAATCGTGCAGATGCGCGGCCAGCGCGCCGGGCTGCGCGAAGAAGGGGGAATGGGCGCAGTCCATCGTGACCACGTGATCGGCGGGCCAGTCGGCGGTCATGGTGACCTGGTATTCCGGCGGGATCGTGCGGTCCTCGGCGCAGCGGATGTAAAAGCGCGGGATATGGGCGGAGCGGTCGGTGACATCGACCGGCAGGGATGTGGGTTGCGTCGCCTGGATGCAGAGGTTCTCGGCGGCATAGTCGACGGTGCCGGGCGGGCAGTCGTGGTAGAAAAGGTCATGCAAATCGGCGCGCGGGACGGTCCAGCCCTTTTTATCCTGCGTCATGCGGATATGAGGCAGAAGGGGTTGATAGGGCGCCTCCATCCGCATCTGGGACAGGCTGAGCCCGGGTTTCGGGACATAGGCGCAGACATAGATCAGCCGGTCGACCAGCTGTGGCGCACGCTCGGCGGCGAGCGTGATCGGGTAGCCGCCCATCGAGTGGCCGACCAGAACGGTGGGGCCGTCAAGCGCGGCGGTGATGGCGTCGGCATAGGCGTCGAGCGTCACATCCGTGTAGGGCGTTTCATCCGCCCCGTGGCCGGGCAGGTCGATGGCGCGGGCGCTGTGCCCCAGCGCCTGCAATTCGGGGATCACGTCGCGCCAGCACCAGGCCCCGTGGGCTGCGCCGTGGATCAGAAGAAAGTTGCTCATGCCCCGTCTTTTGGCACGGTTTGCGGGTCGGGGGAACCGGGGATG
>JAASTF010000343.1 GCA_021767525.1 Paracoccaceae bacterium | reverse complement strand
TCTCTCCATAAATATCCCGGGGAGTTTGAGGGGCAGCGCCCCTCATCCCGCATCGCGCCAGCGATGCGCCCCAAGCGCGGGCGCAAGCCCGCTCCGCTGGATCACGCCCGCTCACTCGTCCACCACCGAAAACAGCGACGGCACGGCAGGGCACGGCGCCAGATCGTTTTCAACCACGTCCGACAACCGCGTCTGGTGCAGGAAGACGTAGACATGCGCGCTCAATCCTTCCCACAGACGGTTGGTCAGCGATTGCGCGCGGCTGCCCGACAAGCCGCCGCTGGCCCCCGCCCCCTTGTGCATCGCGTCCACCGTCTCGTCGACAGCGCCCAGCACATCGACCACGCGGATATCCGCCGCGGGCCTGGCCAGCCGATACCCGCCGCCCGGCCCGCGCACCGACTCGACCAGACCCGCGCGCCGCAGCTTGACGAAAAGTTGCTCGAGATAGGGCAGCGAAATGTCCTGGCGCCGCGAAATATCGCCCAGCGTCACCAGGTTGCCCTGCGGCTGAAGCGCGATATCCGCAAGCGCCACCATCGCGTAACGTCCTTTGGTGCTTAGTTTCATGGCCCCACCCCGCCAACAGATTGACCTTGCAGGGCGAAACGCTTATCTCGCACTCACCCTGAACCGGCGCGCGCCGGGAATTAGAACAGTTCTAAAGAGCTTGAGCATTTAAGTCAACAATGATGCCAAGCCACAGCTGACAAGGAATGTCATGCCCGAGGTCATCTTTCCCGGACCCGAAGGCCGCCTGGAAGGCCGCTATCACCCGCAAAAAGAACGCGACGCCCCCATCGCCATCATCCTGCACCCGCATCCGCAATTCGGCGGGACGATGAACAACAAGGTCGTTTACAACCTGCATTACGCCTTTTTCAACATGGGCTTCACCGTTCTGCGCTTCAATTTCCGCGGCGTCGGGCGCAGCCAGGGCGAATACGACCAGGGCGTGGGCGAGCTGTCTGACGCCGCCTCGGCGCTAGATTACCTGCAGTCGATGAACAACAACTCCAAGCATTGCTGGGTCGCGGGCTTTTCCTTTGGCGCCTGGATCGGAATGCAGCTGCTGATGCGCCGCCCCGAGATCACCGGCTTTGTCTCGGTCGCGCCGCCCGCCAACATGTATGATTTCAGCTTTCTCGCGCCCTGCCCAGCCTCGGGGCTCATCATCAACGGCTCGGCTGACCGTGTGGCGCCGCCCGCCGACACCGTCAGCCTCGTGGGCAAACTGCACGAGCAAAAGGGCATCACCATCACCCACGAGGAAATCGAGGGCGCCGGCCATTTCTTCGAAGAGCCACACATGGACACCATGATCGGCACCGTCACCGACTACGTAAAGCGTCGGCTGACCGAAAACTCGCGGTAACCACATGGGCGTGACCGAAGACTTGGCCGACGAGCTGGCGCGCGACACGATCAAGCTGATCGAGGCGACGGGCAACGAGGATCTCGTGACCGAGGTATCCCGCACGCTCGGCGCCTCGTCCACGCCTACGCAAGAGGCGTTCATGTCCGCCATTCGCGTGCGGCTGGCGGTGAACCGGGCGCGCAAGCTGTTGAAGGAAAAGGCGCGCGCCGCGCAGGCGGCCGCCCAAGACGGCGACAAGGGCGGGGCATGACAGGCGGCGATGGCCGGCTCGATGCACAAATGGCCTTTCTGACCGAGGCCTGCCGCCTGAAATCGGTCACCCGCGCCACCACCCTCTGCGACGCCTCGCGCCCCGAAAACTCGGCCGAACACAGCTGGCACCTGGCGCTATACGCGCTGGTCTTGGGCGAACACGCGCCCGAGGGCGTGAATATCTCGCGTGTGATCCGCATGCTCTTGCTGCACGACCTGGTCGAGATCGATGCAGGCGACAACCCGATTTACGGCCAGATCGATCACGCCGCTGTCGCCGCACAGGAACAGGCCGCCGCCGACCGTATCTTCGGCCTGCTCCCCGCCGATCAAGCCGGCGAGCTGCGCGCCCTCTGGGATGAGTTCGAAGCCGCCGAAAGCGTCGACGCCAAATTCGCCAAGGCGCTCGATCGCTTTCAGCCGCCCAACCAGAACCTTGCCTCGGGTGGGGTCAGCTGGGTTGTGCATGGCGCGACTTTGGACAAGGTCGAAAGCCGCGTGGGCACACCGATTGCCCGGGGTGCGCCGGCGCTGTGGGCCTGGGTCGCGCCGCGCATCCGAGCCTGGTTCGCCAGCAACGGAAAAACCTGAAGCCGCCGCTCAGGCCTTGGCTTTCTTCTGCTTTTCCGCGGCGATGACCTTTTCGGCCAGGTCGCGCGCGATGGCAAAGGCGCCCTTGATCTTGTCCGCCTCGTTCTTCCAATCGCGGCGCACGACGATCTTGTTGTCCTTGACCTTGGCCAGGCCCTTTTGATCCTTGATGAACTCGACCAAGCCTTGCGGCGAGGCGAATTTGTCGTTGTGAAACTGGATCGTGGCGCCCTTGGGCCCGCCATCCAGCTTGGCGATCCCTGCGCGTTTGCACATCGCCTTGATCCGCACGACCAGCAGCAGGGTATTCACCTCTTTCGGCAGCTTGCCGAAACGGTCGATCAGCTCGGCGGCAAACCCTTCTAGTTCAACCTTGGTGTGCAACCCACTGAGGCGCCGATACAATCCCAGGCGCACATCCAGATCGGGCACATACTCTTCGGGGATCAGAACGGGCACGCCCAGGTTGATCTGGGGCGCCCATTGCTCGTCCGCGTCCGACAGCCCCTCCATCTCGCCCGCGCGGATCTTGGCGATCGCCTCTTCCAGCATGGTCTGGTAAAGTTCATACCCCACGTCGCGCATCTGGCCCGATTGCTCCTCGCCCAGCAGGTTGCCGGCGCCGCGAATATCCAGGTCCTGGCTGGCCAGCGTGAACCCGGCGCCAAGGCTGTCGAGACTGCCCAGCACGCGCAGGCGCTTTTCCGCGGATGGGGTCAATGGCGTGCGTGGTTTGGTGGTCAAATAGGCATAGGCGCGGGTTTTCGAACGCCCCACGCGGCCCCGGATCTGGTAGAGTTGCGACAGCCCGAACATATCGGCGCGATGCACCACCATCGTGTTGGCCGTCGGAATATCCAGCCCCGATTCCACGATGGTCGTCGCCAGCAGAACGTCATACTTGCCGTCGTAGAACGCATTCATGCGGTCGTCCAACTCGCCCGCGGCCATCTGCCCATGCGCCACCACGTAAGACACCTCGGGCACCTGGGTTTGCAGAAATTGCTCGATCTCGGGCAGGTCGGAAATGCGCGGCACCACGTAAAACGACTGCCCGCCGCGATAATGCTCGCGCAGCAGCGCCTCGCGCACGGTGACGGGATCGAACTCGCTGACATAGGTGCGGATGGCCAACCTGTCGACGGGCGGCGTGCCGATGATCGACAGATCGCGCACCCCCGACAGCGACAGTTGCAGCGTGCGGGGGATTGGCGTTGCGGTCAGCGTAAGCACGTGCACGTCGCTGCGCATCTGTTTCAGTCGTTCCTTGTGGGCCACGCCGAAATGCTGCTCTTCGTCGATGACAAGCAGGCCAAGGTTTTGAAACTTCACCGATTTTGCCAGCAGCGCATGGGTGCCCACCACGATATCGACCGTGCCCTTGGCAAGCCCCTCGCGCGTCTCG
>JAASTF010000342.1 GCA_021767525.1 Paracoccaceae bacterium | reverse complement strand
GCCATGCCGAGGCCATCAACATCGAGACCGAGGATTTCCTGGACGAGGACGAGGCCCGCGACATCCTGCGCGAATCGCCCGGTATCATGGTGGTGGATAAGCGCGAAGACGGCGGATACGTCACGCCGGTGGAATGCGTGGGCGATTTCGCCACTTTCATCAGCCGCATCCGCCAGGACAGCACTATCGACAACGGCCTGAACTTCTGGTGCGTCAGCGACAACCTGCGCAAGGGCGCGGCGCTGAACGCGGTGCAGATCGCCGAGCTGCTGGGCCGCGAGGTTCTGAAAAAGGGCTGAGTCGGGCACGACGAGTCGCAAAGGGGCCGGACGCCAAAGGCGCCCGGCCTTTTTTGTGGCGAATTTTCGGCAAAACCTATCCGAACGGATTGCCGCCTGTCCGTCTGATCCCGTGGCCTATCCCACCGTGCGCGGGCCTTCGCGCGGCGACTCGCCTAGAAAGAGGGTGTCACGAGACATCACATCTACTCCACAAGGTTTGGCTGGCCGGCCGCTGTCTCTCTCACTCTCTCACACCGGTCGGTTGGCCAGCCGGTTCTCGAAATCCCAGCTTGCTTTCCCTCGCGGTTCGGGTTGCCAAGGTCGAAGAAGACAGGAAGGGGCGCATCGGTCAGGCGATGCGCCCCGTTTCGTTCCAGGGTCAGCAAGGGCGATGGACTATCCGGATGGATAGGCGCCTATCCGTCGGGTCGCGGCTTTTATCCCGGCGCGCGGATGCCGCCCGCCGGGGAATCGGACTAGCCTTACAAGAGTGTCACCAAGGGGATATCAGGACATGCTTGCCGCGTTGAAATCGACATTCATCCCGTTGCCATCCTCTGACCCGGGCGGGGCAGCGGCAAATCCGGCGCCGGCCTCTCGCCATTCCGTGCTGTTGACCCGCGACGAGGTGCAGACCCTGTTCCGGCGCGACCTGGATCAACAACGCGATCGGCTGGCCCAACGCACCAGCGCCTGAGCCCGCGCCGCTCTGATCGCCCGGCGACCGGCTTTGCCGGGGCCGTCCAGCCGTTATCGCATCCGGTCCGGTCATGGTGTCGATTGTCCCGCTGCCGCCGCGCCTGCCCGCCGGGCAAGCGATTGCGCAAGGGCTTATTGGAGTGCCGCGGCCAGTGCGGCGCTGGCGATGCCATAGCCCGCAAAGACGAACAGCAGAACATAGTTCAGCGTGCTGCGCCGAAAGCGTGACGCGATGGCCGTGATTGCCCCGCCCGCCAGTGCGACATGGGCCAGAACGACAAAGCCCATCAGCGTCATGTAATGCGCCGCGGCGGGCGTGATCTCGGGGTCGAGGAACAGTTTGGTCATCAGGCTGATCGCCATGCCCACGGGCACCATCAGCATACCGATCATCAGGATTTTCAGAAAACCGGGCCGCCGCGGGCCATCCGCGCCGCGCAAGGCCGCGCCCGAGGTGCCGCCGGAGCCGTTGCCTTCGGCGACGCCTGCCAGCATTTCGACCTGCCCGGATTTCTGATTGATCCGCGCTATGCGGTCATGAAAACTTTGCTGGACCATCCCTCTGTCCCCGTCACATCGTTAACCTTGCTTGCATGGTCACGGCAAAGCACGGCACGAAAACGGACAGGTTGTGCCCATTTTAAGGCATGCACGCTGACGTGGCGTCAAACCTTGGCAAAAGATGCGCGGCCCGGGTCGAAATATTCCAGCGATCCCTCGCCGATATCGGTCCACAGCCCGTGCAGCGACAGCTTGCCGCCGGTCACCGCATCCGCGACGAAGGGAAAGGTCATCAGGTTTTCCAGGCTGACCAGCACCGCCTGCTTTTCCAGCGCGTTGCGCCGGTCGGTGGCGTCGTCGATATCCTTCACCCGCTCGTACCCGGGGCGCAGGATGTCCATCCAGCGGCCCACGAAACTGGTTTTTTCCTCCAGCTCGGGGGCGGTGCCGCTGCACATGTCCAGGCACCCTTGCACACCGCCGCAGTTGGAATGGCCCAGCACGATGATATGCGCCACCTTCAGCGCGTTCACCGCGTATTCCACCGCCGCCGAGGTGCCATGCTGCAGCCCGTCGGGTTTGTGCGGCGGCACCAGGTTGGCGATGTTGCGGTGGATAAAGAACTCGCCCTGGTCCGCCCCGAAGATCGAGGTCACATGCACCCGGCTGTCGCAGCACGAAATCACCATCGCACGCGGATGCTGACCGCTTTCGGCCAGGCGGCGATACCAGCTTTCGTTTTCGACATATGTGGTGGCCTTCCAGCCCTGGTAGCGCTGCACCAGATAGCTTGGCAGGGGCTTGGCGTGCTGCATGTCACCTCTCGTCCGTTTGCGGCCTGCGCCGCGTCATAGACCGTATTCGACGCGAATTCGAGAGGAAAGGCCGCGCGCGCTAAACCATTTGGAAGGGTGTTCGCGACAGGGTCTGCCAGGTGGGGGTTCGTTACCAGGGGTGAGATTTTGGAACAGGTCACGGTATTGCAGACGGATGAGCCGATCCGCCTGGACCACGACAGGCTTGGTGCGCTGTATGACAGGCTGGGCCCGGCGGGGGCCGAGGATGTGGTGTGCCGCGCCATGGAAGAACTGGCAGCGCGGCTGTCGCAGGTGGATCGCGACTATCGCGCGGGCAGATGGCCCGAACTGCGCAAGGGGGCCCGCGCGCTGGCCGCCATTGCCGAGCAGATGGGAATGGACACGCTGGCGCGGGTGGGCCGCGATGTGACCGCCTGTGTCGATCTGGGCGACCGCGTGGCGCTGGCGGCGGTTCTGGCGCGGCTTTTCCGGTCGGGTGAACGGTCGTTGACGGCCGTTTGGGACATGCAGGGGCTTTCGGTCTGATCGGGGCTTGCGGGCGCGCGTCAGGGGCGTAACCTGCAGGCGTATGTCCAACAGCCGAGGTTGCCATGACGCCCGAATTCGCCGCCGACACAGCCGATGCCATCCCCGTTTACGTGGTCGAAGACGGGGGGCAGGACGACTGGGCAAGCGATCAGCCCGACCCGGTTCAGGCATGGGTGGCTGCCAACGGGTTCACCGATGCGTTGGGTACCCATCTGCTGATACCGGGTGCCGACGGGGCGCCAATGGCGGTGCTGGCGGGGTATGGCACCGCCGCCGCCCGCGCCCGGGGCCGGTTTCATCTGGCCGCTGTCGCTGCTGCCCTGCCCGAGGGCACGTATCGCATCGCCTCGGGTCTGCCCGATGACCAGGCCGGGGTCGAAGCGCTGGGCTGGCTGCTGTCGGCCTATGCCTTCGACCGCTACAAGGACCAGAAGGGCGCCAAGGCGCGGCTGGTGGCCCCCGGTGGTGTCGATGCCGCGCGGATGCAAACCATCGCCGCGGGCGAATGCCTGACGCGCGACCTGATCAACACGCCCGCCAGCGACATGGGCCCCGAGGCGCTGGAACAGGCCGCGCGCGATCTGGCGGGCAATTTCGGGGCCAGGATCGACGTCACCACCGGCGACGACCTGCTGGCGCAGAATTTCCCGATGATCCACGCCGTCGGCCGCGCCGCGGCCCAGGCCCCGCGCCTCATTGACATGCGCTGGGGCGACACTGGCCCGACGCTCACGCTGGTGGGCAAGGGCGTGTGTTTCGATACCGGTGGGCTGAACCTGAAACCGGGGGCCTCGATGGGCCT
>JAASTF010000052.1 GCA_021767525.1 Paracoccaceae bacterium | reverse complement strand
TGTCGATGCTGTCGACCATGGCCTATCAGCTGCCCGTTCTGGAAGGCGTGGCCATGGGCGTGAATTACGGGTTCGAGAAAATCCGCTTTGTCTCGCCCGTGCGGGCGGGCGCGCGCATCCGCGGGGTATTCATCCTGAAATCGCTGGATGTGCAGCCCGGCTTTATCCAGACGGTGATGGACGCGACCGTGGAAATCGAAGGGCACGACAAGCCCGCGCTGGTGGCCGAATGGCTGGGCCGGCGTTACCTGGAGGAACAGGCATGAGCGCAATCCGTTTCGACAATCGCGTGGCCATCGTCACCGGCGCGGGCGTGGGCCTGGGCCGGTCGCACGCGCTGGGGCTGGCCGCGCGCGGCGCATCCGTGGTGGTGAACGACCTGGGCGCGGGCACCGACGGCACCGGCGCCAGCTCCGAGGCGGCGCGCGCCGTGGTGGCCGAAATCCGCGAGGCCGGTGGCCGCGCCATCGCCAACGGCGCCGACATCACCAACCCCGAGCAGGTGCAGGCGATGGTGGACGAGGCGATTGCCGAGTTCGGCCATGTCGACATCCTGGTGAACAACGCCGGCATCCTGCGCGACAAGACCTTTGCCAAGATGACGCTGGCGGATTTCCAAAAGGTGGTCGATGTGCACCTGATGGGCACGGTCAACTGCACCCACGCCCTGTGGCGGCACATGATCGAACGGGAATATGGCCGCATCGTTTTCACCACCTCGGGCAGCGGCCTTTACGGCAATTTCGGGCAGTCGAACTATGGCGCGGCCAAGGCGGCCATGCTCGGGCTGATGAACGTGCTGACGCAAGAGGGCGGGCGCAAGAACATCCGCGTCAACCTTTTGGCCCCCACCGCCGCCACAAGGATGACCGAGGATCTGCTGCCGCCCGAAACGCTAGAGCTTTTGCGCCCCGAAACCATCACGCCCGGCCTGTTGGCGCTGGTCTGCGAAGACGCGCCCAGCCGGATGATCCTGGGTGCCGGCGCGGGCTGTTTCACCGAGACCAAGGTTTACGAGACTGCCGGCGTGGCCCTGCAGGGCGACGACCTCAGCCCCGAGGGCGTGATGGCCAACATGGCCCGCATCCGCGACCCGCAAGGCCAAGAGGAAATGCCCGGCGCCTTCAACCAGACCCGCAAATACGCCCGCATGGCGGCGAAGGCCCGTGGCCTGCCCGCCCCGTGGGATGACCTGTAGAATACAAAGGATAAACCAATGCGCGACGCACTTATCGTATCCACCGCCCGCACGCCGATCGGCAAGGCCTATCGCGGGGCATTCAACAACACCTCGGCCCAGGAACTGATCGGCCACGCTGTCAGCCACGCGGTGAAACGCGCAGGCCTCGATGGGTCGGAAATTTCCGACTGCATCATCGGCGCGGCGATCCAGCAGGGCAGCACCGGCGGCAACATCGGCCGCCAGGCTGCGATCCGCGCGGGCCTGCCGGTGACCGTGGCGGGCATGTCGCTGGACCGTCAATGCGCCAGCGGCATGATGGCCATCGCCACCGCGGCCAAGCAGGTGATCCATGATGGCATGGATGTCTGCATCGGCGGCGGCGTGGAATCGATCAGCCTGGTGCAGAACGAAAAGATGCGCACCGACTGGCTGGCCGACAAATGGGTGAAACAGCACAAGCCCGAGCTGTATATGTCGATGCTGGAAACCGCCGAAATCGTGGCCGAGCGGTATGGCGTCAGCCGCGAAGATCAAGACGCCTATGCCCTGCAAAGCCAGCAGCGCACCGCCGCTGCGCAACAGGCGGGCAAGTTCGACGATGAAATCGTGCCGCTGACCACCACGATGGGCGTGATGGACAAGGAAACCAAAGAGGTGTCGTTCAAAGAGGTCACCTTGGACAAGGATGAGGGCAACCGCCCCTCGACCACCATCGAAAACCTCGAAGGGCTGAACCCGGTGTTCAAGAACGGCCAGAAGGTGGCCGAGGGCAAATACATCACCGCCGGTAACGCCAGCCAGCTGTCCGACGGCGCCTCGGCCGCCGTGGTGATGGAGGCGAAAGAGGCCGAACGCCGCGGCCTGCAACCGTTGGGCCGTTACGTGGGCGTCATGGCCGCCGGGTGCGAACCCGACGAAATGGGCATCGGCCCGATCTATGCCGTGCCCAAGCTGCTGGAAGCGCACGGTCTGAAAATGGACGATATCGGCCTGTGGGAGCTGAACGAGGCCTTCGCCAGCCAGGTGCTGCAATCGCAGCGCGTTCTGGGCATCCCGAACGAAATCCTGAACGTCAATGGCGGCGCCATTTCCATCGGCCACCCCTATGGCATGTCGGGCGCCCGCATGGTCGGCCACGCCTTGATCGAGGGCAAGCGTCGCGGCGCGAAATACGTCGTCTGCACCATGTGCGTGGGCGGCGGCATGGGCGCCGCGGGCCTGTTCGAGGTTCTGTAATCCCAACGGGGGCGGGGCATATCCCGCCCTGCCCAACCAGTCGCAAAACAAACGGTCGGGCGCTGGCCCGACACCCCCGATAAAAGGTGTTCCGCCCATGGCCCTGCCGCCTATCCTGCAAAACCTGCGCATCCCCGTGGTGGGATCGCCGCTTTTCATCATCTCGAACCCGGACCTGGTGATCGCGCAATGCAAGGCCGGCATCGTCGGCTCGTTTCCCGCGCTCAACGCGCGCGAAAAGGACGGGCACTCGCTGGATGAATGGCTGAAACGCATCACCGAGGAACTGGACCGCCACAACCAGGCCAACCCCGACACTCCCGCCGCGCCTTTCGCGGTGAACCAGATCGTCCACCGGTCAAACAGCCGGTTGGAGCGGGATCTGGAGATTTGCCACAAGTGGAAGGTGCCGATCTGGATCACCAGCCTCGGCGCCCGGGTCGAGGTCAATGACGCCGCCCATGATTGCGGCGGCATCACCCTGCACGACATCATCAACAACCGCTTTGCCCACAAGGCCATCGAAAAGGGTGCCGATGGCCTGATCGCCGTGGCAGCGGGCGCGGGCGGGCACGCGGGCTCGCAATCGCCGCTGGCGCTGATTTCCGAGATCCGCGAATGGTTCGACGGGCCGCTCTTGCTGTCGGGCGCCATCGCCAATGGCCGTTCGATCCTGGCCGCGCAGGCAATGGGTGCCGACCTGGCCTATATCGGCAGCCCCTTCATCGCCACCGAAGAGGCCAACGCCGTGCCCGATTACAAGCAGATGATCGCGGATCACGGGGCCGAGGATATCGTCTATTCCTCGCTCTTTACCGGCGTCTGGGGCAACTATCTGAAACCCTCGATCGCGCGGGCGGGCATGGACCCCGACAACCTGCCCGAGGCCGACCCAAGCACCATGAATTTCGGCGAAAACCGCGAAAAGCCCAAAAGCTGGAAAGAGATCTGGGGTTCGGGCCAGGGCATCGGCGCGATCAAAAAGGTGCAGCCTGCGGGCCAGCTGGTCGATACGCTGGCCGCCCAATATGCCGACGCCAAGGCCGAAATGCGCAAGATCATCGATGGCTGAACTGATCGTCATACGCCACGCGCAGGCCAGTTTCGGCGCGGCCAACTACGACGAGCTGTCGGACCTGGGCCACCGCCAGTCGCGCGCCCTGGGCGCGGCGCTGGCCGCGCAAGGGGTGCGGCCCGACGCGGCGGTGATCGGCAGCCTGACCCGTCAGCGCGAAACGCTCGACGGCGTGTTGGCGGGGCTGGGCATGGACCTGGACCCCGAGAGTCACCCCGGCCTTAACGAGTTCGATTTCACCGCCCTTTTGAACGCGCGCTTTCGCGACGCGCCGGGGCCCGACAACATGCACACCGACCGCAAGACGCATTTCCGCACCCTGCGCGAAACCGTGCTGGCCTGGCAGCGCGACGAAATCGACAACCCGCCCGAAACCTGGCGCGAATTCGTCGCCCGGGTCGAAGACGCGCGACAGCTGATGACCAAGGCGAACGCGCGGCAGGTGATCGCCGTCAGCTCGGGCGGGCCCATCGGGCAGCTGGTGTCGGCCGCCCTCCAAACCCCGCCCGCCCAACAGATCGAGCTGCAATTGCAGACCCGCAATTGCGGCGTCACGCGGTTTGTTTACTCGGCCCGTGGTGCCTTTTACTTTCACGGGTTCAACGAAACCCCGCATATCAACGCAGCCAACGCCAACGAGCTGCTGACCTATAGCTGAGAGAGGGACGCGGATGACACCAACAAACGCCGCCGCACAGCTGGACACCGACGCCGTTGCCAAATGGTTGTCCGAGAACATGGAGGGGTTCCAGGGCCCCATCGAGGCCGAAAAATTCCCCGGTGGACAATCGAACCCGACCTTTCTGCTGAAAACGCCCAAGGCCAATTACGTGCTGCGGCGCAAACCGCCGGGCCAGTTGCTGAAATCGGCCCACGCGGTGGATCGCGAATTTCGCGTCCAGCGTGCGCTGGCCGATACCGATGTGCCGGTGGCCAAGATGCATGTGCTTTGCGACGATGACAGCGTGATCGGCTCGATGTTCTATGTCATGGATCACGTGCAGGGCCGCCATTTCGACGATCCGCGCCTGCCCGAGCTGGCCCAGGACGAACGCCGCCCCGTGATCGACGAGATGAACCGTGTGCTGGCCGCCATCCACGGTGTCGATCTCAAGGCAACGGGCCTTGATGATTACGGCCCCGAGGGCAATTACTATGCCCGCCAGATCGGTCGATGGACCAAGCAATACCGCGCCTCGGAAACCGAGGAAATTCCACAGATGGACCAGCTGATCGAGTGGCTGGGCGCCAACACGCCCGAGGATGACGGCCAGCGCACGCTGGTGCATGGCGATTATCGCATCGACAACATGCTGTTCCAAAAGGATGCGCCACGCTGCGCCGCCGTTCTGGATTGGGAACTTTCGACAACCGGCCACCCCTATGCCGATCTGGGCGCGGTCATCATGCAGTGGGGCATGCCCCCGGGCAGCGAGGGGCGCGGACTGGCCGGGGTCGACCGGCACGCCCAGGGCATCATGACCGACCAGGAATTCATCGATGCCTATTGCGCCCGCCGCGGCATTTCCGGCATCGACAGCTTCGGCTTTTACCTGGCGTTCAACTATTTCCGCATGGGCGCGATCATTCAGGGGGTGCTGAAACGCGCGCTGGATGGCAACGCCTCGAACCCCGAGCGCGCGATGCGCTTGGGCAGCTTTGTGCCGCGCTTTGCCGAGGCCGGATTGGGGGCCGCCAAGAATGTCTGAGCCGATGGATCCACGACTGAAAGAAGACCCCTACCCGCTGCAGGCGCATCTGGGGTTCGAGATGATCGACTGGCGCGAAGGCTATTCACGGTTCGACTTGCCCATCGCGCCGCATCTGGGCAACCGCTTTGGCATCGTGCATGGCGGCGTGCACGCGATGATGCTGGACACGGTGATGGGATTTTGCGGCTGCTTCACCGGCGATCCGGACGCGCCGCAACAGGCGATGACCCTGTCGATGACCACCAATTTCCTGTCGCAGGCCAAGGGGAACCGCCTGATCGCCGAAGGGTTCAAGACAGGCGGCGGGCGCAAAACCTTTTTTGCGCGCGCGCAGCTGACCGACAACACGGGCGAGTTGATCGCCACCGCCACGGGCGTCTTCCGCTATCGCAACCGTGGCTGACCAACCAAGGGAGTTTTTCACATGTCCGACACGATGAAACATATCGTTCTGGCCAAGCGCCCCACCGGCGCGCCCACCGATGACGATTTCCGCCTGGAAGAGGCCCCCGTGCCGCAGCCCGGCGAGGGCGAGGTGCTGGTGCGCGTGCATTACATGTCGCTTGATCCCTACATGCGTGGGCGTATGGATGACGCCAAATCCTATGCCACGCCGGTGCCCGTTGGCGGCACGATGGAAGGCGGCGCCGTGGGCGAGGTGATCGCCTCGAACGATCCCAACTTTGCACCGGGCGATTTCGCCTTCGGCATGTTCGGCTGGGCCACGCATGGCGTGCAGCCGGGCAAGATGATCCGCAAGCTGAACCCCGATCACGGGCCGATCACCGCCGCGCTGGGTGTGCTGGGGATGCCCGGTTTCACCGGCTGGTTCGGCCTGACCGAGTATGGCAAGCCGCAGGCGGGCGAAACGGTCGTGGTGGCCGCCGCTACGGGGCCTGTCGGCTCGATGGTGGGGCAGATCGCCAAGGCACATGGTTGCCGCGTGGTGGGCGTCGCGGGCGGGCCCGAGAAATGCAAGATGGCGGTCGAAACCTTCGGCTTTGACGAATGCCTCGATCACCGGGCCTATGCCGATGCCAAGGAAATGCGCGCGGCCCTGGCCGAGGCCTGCCCCAAGGGCGTCGACGTCTACTTCGAAAACGTCGCCGGCAAGGTGCTGGAAGGCGTGATGCCGCTGATGAATGTCGGCGGCCGCATCCCCGTTTGTGGCATGATCAGCTGGTACAACGCCGGCGCGCTTGGCGGCAACGCGGGCGAGGGCGGCAAGGACCAGCTGCCAAAGATGTGGCGCATGATCCTGGTGAATCGGCTGCACGTGCATGGCTTCATCATCTCGGACCATTGGGATCGCTATTCCGAATTCCTGCAAGCGGTCGGCCCGATGGTCGCCAAGGGCGAGGTGAAATTCGTCGAAGATATCGGCGAGGGGCTGGAAAATGCGCCGCGCGCCTTCATGGGGATGCTGGAAGGCAAGAACAAGGGCAAGCAGATCGTCAAGGTGATCTGAGCGGCGCTGTGGGGGTGGGCAAACGGCCCACCCTACGGCACCGCATCACGAAGGGTGGGCAGTTTGCCCACCCTTTTTCGTGTCAGCCCTGCGCCACGATCCGCACCGCAAGCGCGCCGAATATCACCGCCGACACCTTGCCCATGATGCCCGACGCCCGCCCCATCGCGCCGCCCAGCCATCCCGCCGCAGCGCCATAGGCCCCTGTGATCACCAGCCCCGTCACGATGAACAGCGCCCCCAGCGCCGCCATCTGGTGCCAGATCGGCCCCAGCGCCGGGTCTGTGAATTGCGGCAGGAACGCCATGATGAACAGCGCCACCTTGGGGTTCAGCGCGTTGGTGACAAGGCCGCGCCAGATCGCCCGGCTGGCCCGGGCGGCACCGCGCCGTGGATCGGGCGGCGGCGCGCGCCACGCCTTGACCGCCAGCCACGCCAGGTAAGCCGCGCCCAGATAGCGGATCGCCTCAAGCGCGCCCGGAATGGCCAACAGCGCCGCCGACACGCCGGCCACCGCCAGCGTGACATGCAACGCGCTGCCCAACGCCACGCCAATCGCCGCTGCAATACCCGCGCGCGGCCCGCCCTGCGCGCCGCTGGCCATTGCAAACATCACGTCCGCCCCCGGCGTCAGGTTCAGAACCACGCCCGCCAATACGAAGGCGGCGATCGTCGCGGGTTCCATCGCGGCAAGCGTGGCCAGCATCACCCGGCCTCGTGCTGCGGCAGCCCGTCGGCGATGTCGTAGTAATCGGATTTGTCCGCGACAAAGATATGCTTGGCCAGCCGCGTGCCCGTGGGCGCATCCAGCGCGCCGGTGGCCACGGATGTCTTGTTCTCGCCATCCATGCGGTAAAACAGGCTGGCACCGCAGCCCGTGCAAAAGCCGCGCTGCGCGATGGCGGACGAGCGGTACCAGCGCAGCGCATCCTGCCCCGTGATGGTCAGCGCCGCGTCGTCCACCAACGTGCCCGCCCAGATATGCCCCGAGCTGCGGCGGCACTGGCTGCAATGGCAGGCCACCGGGGGGCTTAGGGCGGCGTCGATGGTGAAGCGCACCGCCCCGCAATCGCATCGTCCGTTATGCATGTCCCTTTCCCTATACCGACCAGCGCCGCGCCGCGCGGGCGATGCGCGCGCCGAACCGGCGCGCGGTTTCCAGATCGCCGGCCGGGATCATCTGCGTCTTGTCGCGGTCCGACACCGCGCCCAGCCCCAGCCACAGCCCGCCCGCGTTGATGCCCGGCTGCGCGGCGTCGACCGGCGCGCCGATCTGATCCTGGCCCACCCAGATCATGCCGTGCTGCATGGCAAAGGTCATCATCTGCTGCAGCGTCACCAGCTTGTCACCGCCGGGGAATGTCGCCACCGTGAACCCGGCGGCCAGCTTGTCGGCCCAACGCTGCTCGGCCCACAGATCACCGGTGGCATCCATGAAGGTTTTGAACGCCGCCGCCGCGCTGCCCATATAAGTGGGCGCGCCCATCACGATGGCATCCGCCGCCTCCAGCGCCTGCCAATCGACCTCGCCCATCTTCTCCACGTCGATCAGGCGCGCGTTGCAATCGGCATCGCCCAGCGCGGTGGCGATCTCCTGCGCCAGCCGCCGCGTGTGCCCCCGCCCCGAGCAATAGGGGATTGCCACGTTCGGCATCACGCCACCGCCCGCCCCAGGATCATGTCGGCGGCCTTTTCCGCGATCATGATGGTGGGCGAATTGGTGTTGCCGCTGGTGATCGTCGGCATCACGCTCGCATCCACCACGCGCAAGGCGCCAACCGCGCGCATCCGCAATTGCGGGTCCAGCGGCGCGGCATCATCCGCGCCCATCCGCACGGTGCCCACCGGGTGAAAGATCGTGGTGCCCACGTCACCTGCGGCGCGCACCAGGTCGGCCTCGTCATCGCTGTCGATGCCGGGCTTGATCTCTTGCGGCTGGTATTTCTGCATCGCCGCCTGCCCCATGATCGCCCGCGCCTGCCGGATCGAGGCGACGGCCACCTGCCTGTCACCCTCGGTCGACAGGTAATTGGGGGCGATGCGCGGGGCGTCGTGGGGGTTGGGGCTGCTGATTTCGACCGTGCCCCGGCTTTCGGGGCGCAGGTTGCAGACGCTGGCGGTCAGCGCCGGGAAATCGTGCAGCGGCTGCCCGAACGCATCCAGCGACAGCGGCTGCACGTGGTATTCCAGGTCGGGCGTTTCCAGGTCGGGGCGCGAGCGGCTGAAGGCGCCCAGCTGGCTGGGCGACATCGACATCGGGCCCGACCGTTTCAGCGCGTATTCCAGGCCGATCATCGCCTTGCCCCAAAGGCTGTTCGCGATGGTGTTCAGCGTCTTGCCGCTGTTCAGCCGCCAGGCGCAGCGCAGTTGCAGATGGTCCTGCAGGTTGGCGCCGACCCCCGGCACCTCGGCGCGCAGCTCGATCCCGTGATCCTGCAACAAAGCCCCCGGCCCGATCCCCGACAGCTGCAGGATCTGCGGGCTGCCGATGGCGCCGGCGCTTAGGATCACCTCGGCCCGGGCGCTGGCGCGGCTGACAACCCCACCCTTTTCAAACTCGACCCCCACGGCGCGGCCATCCTGCACGATCACGCGGCGGGTGTGGGCCTGCGTCACCACGCGCAGGCTGTCGCCGTTGGCGGTGCGCAGAAACGCCTTGGCGGTGTTCATCCGCCAGCCCGACCGCTGGTTCACCTTGAAGTATCCCACGCCCTCGTTATCGCCGGTGTTGAAATCGGTTACCTCGGGCAGGCCCCAGGCGGCAGCGGCGGCTTTCCAATCATCCAGCACATCCCAATGCAGGCGCTGGTTTTCCACCCGCCATTCGCCCCCCGCACCGTGCAGGTCGCTGGCGCCGTCCACGTAATCCTCGGACTTCATGAAATAGGGCAGCACGTCGTCCCAGCCCCAGCCGGTATTGCCCATCTGCCGCCAGCCGTCGTAATCGGCCGCCTGCCCGCGCAGATACAGCATCCCGTTGATCGAACTGCACCCGCCCAGCACCTTGCCCCGCGGATAGAGCAGCGACCGCCCGTTCAGCCCCGGTTCCTCGGCTGTGCGAAAACACCAGTCGGTGCGCGGGTTGCCGATGCAGTACAGATAGCCCATCGGGATATGCACCCAGTGGTACGCATCGCGCCCGCCCGCTTCGAGCAGCAGAACGGAATGGCCGGCATCCGACAGCCGCTTGGCCAGAACGCATCCTGCGCTGCCCGCGCCCACGATAATGAAATCGTGCTCCATCCCGGCTTTCCCCCCTGGTTTGACCTTGCGGCAATCTGGGCGAAAGCGGGGGCAAGTGCAATGTCAGAGAACGACCGCGGCGCGGCGCCATCCGACGCCGCCCGCCCCGGTGACGAACCGCGCTTCGCGATAGGTCAGAACGGGGCGGGCGGTGCGCGACGGCAGGTCCGTGGGTGCGTCGGTGGGCGCAACCCATTCGGGCACGCGCAGCAGGCTTTCGCAGGGCGTGCCCTCGGCCAGCAGCAATTCGTGCCGGTCCAGCAACAAATGCGCATATTCGATCTGCGCGCAGGGGCGCTGCTGCACCACGCGGCCATCTATCAGGGCGCGGATGGGCACCAGCACCTCGTCTGCGGCGAACAGCAGCTCGGCCATGGCCGATCGCCACAGCACAAGATGCTGCGGCGACAGGCGCAACGGTGCGGTATTGCCCAGCGCGCCGGTGGCGATTTCCACGGGCGCGTTCAACCCGGTGCCGACGACACGGCGCCGGCCGGCCCAGCGCACAGGCTGCACCCCGTTATCCAACGTCACCACCAGGTCGCCCGCGCGAATATCGCCGACCCGTCGCGCACCATCGGGCGTGGCGATCCGGCTTTCGGCCGCGAAGCAGACGAATTCATGAGTATAGGCGGCGTTCTGGTCGCTGGTGTAGAATTGCGGCGGGATGCCTTCGGTGAAATTGTCGAAATACCACTGCTCAAGGTCCATGCCCGGGGTCCAGATCACCTGGGTGAGATCGCCGTTTGAATCGATCCCCTCGAAAACGATGATGCCATTTTCGCCCTCCACCCCGTCCGAGCGCACGACGACCGCATCCTCGATCGTGCGGGCGCCGCTTTGGCCGCGAAAGCTCAGGTCATAGGTATCGCCCACCTCAAACAGGCGCGGATCGGTGTCGCCGTCATTCGTGGTTATCACCAGGTCACTGGACGATGTCGGCGGATAATCGAAATCCGACCGGTCCCCGCCACTATTGACGTTGGAACCGGTGGCCAGGGCGAATTCATTGTCCAGCGCATAAATCGAAAATGACATGGCGCACCTTTTACGATGCGCCATTTGTGCATTAACGCTTTAACCAAGGCATAAACCCGGCCGGGAAAATACCCCGCGTTTTAACCGATTGCCGTGTATCAGGCCGGTTGCAGCCACCGGCTGTGGCAATAGCCGGTCACGTCGTCGTCGCCATCCAGAACCTCGGCCACCAGCCACCAGGTCCCGGGCTGTTCGATCACGTGCACCGTGGTGCCGTCGGCCAGGTTCTTGATCGGATCGTGGGCCAGGTCCGGCGTGCGGCGCAGGTTCAACCCGCTGTCCGAGCGCACCTTGTACAAAACGTCGCTCCAGGCATCTTCGGACCGGCCGAAAACCACCGCCCGGAACGCGTCGATGTCGAAGGCCGGGCCGGGGTCGATCTTGCGAATGGGCGAAATATCGTCGTGCCCTACCACATCCCACGGCTGGATATCGTATTCCTGCACGATGGCGCGGGCGGCGGCGATCGTGGCCTCCATCTGCGGGGCGTCGAAGACCTCCCATCCGTGGGTCGCGCCGGGGAAATGCTTGTGACTGTCCAGCACCACGCGGGTGTCGGGCACGACCTGTCCCGTCCAGCTGACCCAGCTGCCCGCGGCGGTTTGGCTCAGCTTGCCCCAATTCACGATCTCGATCCCGACCGAGTGGCTGTTCAGCCCCTTCACGTTTTTCCAGCCGCTTTCGCCCGCATGCCAGGCGACCTCGTTGAAGCGCACCATCTGGGTGATCGCGCCGTCATGGTCGACAACCAGGTGGGCCGAAACGGGGGCATCGCGAAAGGTGTTGATCGCCCCCTGCGCCGTGCCCCCCGCGGTGTAGTGAATAACCAGAAAGCGCGGCGCGCCGCCACTTAGCCCGCCCCCCTGGTTCGATGTGGAAACAAAGGGCACCATACGGTTGTCGGCGCCCACAAGGCGGTGGTTGGAAATCTTCATGATGTGCTCCAAATGGCTTGGTCGAAAATGGATCGTCAAAAAATGTCCGCCCGACAGGATCCGCGAAAATTGCGAATCGTTTCGCCGGTTGGGAACTGCCATGATAGCACAATTTCAGGTGGTTTTCAGGGCGCGCCACCGCGCCGGTGTCAGACCGGCAGGGCGGTGGTGCTGATGACCGTGCGCAGCGCAAAGGACGATTGCATCTGCGTCACGCCCGGCAGGCGCGACAAATGCTGCCGATGGATGCGGGCGAAATCATCGGTGTTTTCGGCCACGACCTTCAGGATGTAATCGGCGGTGCCCGCCATCAGGTGGCATTCCTGCACGTTGGGAATTCGGGCAACCGCCTTTTCGAAAGCGTCCAGGATATCGTCGGTCTGCCCACGCAGGGTGATTTCCACGTAGACGATGCTGGCCACCCCCATCTTGCGCGGGTCCAGCATGGCAACGTAATCGCGGATAAAGCCCTCGCTTTCCAGCCGCTGCACGCGCCGGTGACAGGCCGAAGGCGACAGATTCACCGCCTCGGACAGGTCGGCATTGGAAATGCGGCCACGCTTTTGCAGCACGCCAAGAATCCGTCGATCGGTCGCGTCCAGGGCCATTTGCGCAGATTCCTTCACCTACATGCGGTTGTGCGCGAAGATTATTCACAAATTGACCAGGTGCGCGACCGAAATATCAAGCCAATTGCGGGCAAACTGCGACATTCTGACCAAAAGCGCAGTTACGAACGGAGGAGCGCGCCATGAAACTCGGTTGCCCGAAAGAGATCAAGCCACAGGAATTTCGCGTCGGCATGACGCCCAACGCCGCGCGCGAGGCCGTGGCCCACGGCCACGAGGTGCTGATCGAAACCGGCGCCGGCCACGGCGCGGGCTTTGAAAACGACGATTACATCGCCGCCGGCGCACAGATCGTCGACACCGCGGACGAGGTGTTTGCTACCGCCGACATGATCGTAAAGGTGAAAGAACCCCAGGCCCCCGAGCGCAAGATGCTGCGCGAAGGCCAGCTGCTGTTCACCTACCTGCACCTGGCCCCCGACCCCGAGCAAACCCGCGATCTGCTGGAGTCGGGCTGCACCGCCATCGCCTATGAAACCGTCACCGACGACCGCGGCGGCCTGCCGCTGCTGGCGCCGATGTCCGAGGTCGCGGGCAAGCTGGCCCCGCAGGTCGGCAGCTGGACGCTGCAAAAAGCCAATGGCGGGCGCGGCGTTCTGATGGGTGGCGTGCCGGGCGTGGGCCCCGCGCGCGTGGTGGTGATCGGCGGCGGCGTCGTCGGCACCCATGCCGCGCGCGTGGCCGCAGGCATGGGCGCGGATGTGACCGTGCTCGACATGTCCCTGCCCCGCCTGCGCTATCTCGACGATGCGTTCCGGGGCGAGTTCAAGACGTCCTACGCCTCCAAGGGCAACACGGCCGAGCTGGTGGCCCAGGCCGACATGGTGGTGGGCGCCGTTCTGATCCCCGGCGCCGCCGCGCCCAAGCTGATCAGCCGCGACCAGCTGTCGACCATGAAACCCGGCGCGGCGCTGGTCGACGTGGCCATCGACCAGGGCGGCTGTTTCGAAACCTCGAAACCGACCACCCATGACGACCCGATCTACGAGGTCGGCGGCATCATGCATTACTGCGTGGCCAACATGCCGGGCGCCGTGGCGCGCACCTCGACCATCGCGCTGGGCAACGCCACCATGCCGTTCATGCTGGCGCTGGCCGACAAGGGGTGGCAACAGGCCTGCGCCGACGATCCGCACCTGCTGAACGGTCTGAACGTCCACGCGGGCAAGCTGACCTATTACGCCGTGGGCAAGGCGCTGGGGATCGACGTGACCTCGCCGCAACTGGTGGTCAAAGGCTGATCCGCGCTATCTTTCGCCCTGATCCGATGGGGGCGAGGGATGGCCACACGATACGCGAAATACGCGCTTGCGCCGGTTCTGGCGGTGCAGGGGGCGGCCCTGCGCCGCCGCGCACTGCGCCTGCCCGAACCGCCTGGACCCCGCAAGGGCAGCGCGGGCAGCGGCCCGGCCCTGTCGGTTCTGATCGCCGGCGACAGCTCGGCCGCGGGCGTCGGCGCCCCGCATCAGGACCAGGCCCTGTCGGGGCAGCTGGTGGCGCGGCTGGCCCCGCACGCCCGCGTCACCTGGGCGCTGCATGCGCGCACCGGCGACACCACCGCCGCCTGCCTGGCCCGCCTGCACGATCTGCCGCCTGCCCGGTTCGATATCGCGGTGCTGGCGCTGGGGGTCAACGACGTGACACGCGGCCTGACCCGGCGCGGCTGGCTGCGCCGGCAACAGGCGCTGCACAGGCTGCTCCGCCACAAGTTCGGCGTGGCCCGCATCTATGCCTCGGGCCTGCCGCCGATGGACGGCTTTCCCCTGCTGAAAGGCGGGCTGCGCTGGGTGATGGGCGGCGAGGCGCGCCG
>JAASTF010000341.1 GCA_021767525.1 Paracoccaceae bacterium | reverse complement strand
GGGCCCATCGGGTTGGGCTTGGTGTCGTGCTGGTGCAGGATGTCGAGGTTCAGCGAATTGGGCCACCAATCCACCACCGAGTTGCCGGAATGCGTGTTACCGCCGTGCATCACCGGGCATTTGCCTGTGGGCATGTCATTCCCGTCCATCTGGCTCTCCTTCTTTCGTTATCGCTGTTGTCGGTCATAAAGTCAGAGCAGGCGTCAGGGCGCGCAGGGACGCGCCTTTGATTCCTCCTCGCTCAGGCGCGAATCTATCATTGCAGGGCATTAGAAAGAATTTGGATTTTGTAATAGTTTTGATAATCAGGGGTTATGAATGGGCTGACCATGAAACACCTGCGCTATTTCGCGGCCCTGGCCCGGCATCGCCATTTTGGCCATGCGGCGGCGGCCTGTTCCATTTCGCAGCCCGCCCTGTCGGTGCAGATGAAAGAGCTTGAGGCGCTGGTCGGCGCCCCGCTGATCGAGCGCAAGGCGCGCAGCATCCGCCTGACCCGGCTGGGCGAGGCGCTGGCCGAACGCGCGGGCGATATCCTGCGCCAGGTCGACGCGATCGAGGATCTGGCCCGCAGCGCGCAAGACCTGATGGCTGGGCGGCTGCGCATCGGGGTGATCCCCACCATTGCGCCCTACCTGTTGCCTGCGTTGATCCAGGATCTGTCGGCGCGGTTTCCCGGCCTCGACATCCGCCCGCGCGAGGCTTTGACACAGACGTTGATCGACGAAGTGCTGGATGTGCGGCTTGACGTGGCGGTGGTGGCGCTGCCGGTGTCCGAACCCGGCCTGCACGAAGAGGCGCTGTTCGAAGAGGATTTCGTGCTGGTCCGCCCGCAAGCCGATGCCGACAAGCGCGTGCCACCCGCCGAACGGCTGCGCGAAATGCGCCTGCTGCTGCTGGAAGAGGGGCACTGTTTCCGCGATCAGGCACTGTCTTATTGCAATATTGGGCAGGCCACGCCGCGCGATCTGATGGAGGGCAGCACGCTGGCGACGCTGGTGCAGATGGTCGGTGTGGGGATCGGTGTGACGCTGATCCCGGAAATGGCGGTGGCGTCGGAAACCGCGTCGGCCCAGGTGGCGGTGGCCCGGCTGCCCGCGCCGCGCCCCAGCCGCCGCATCGGCATGGTCTGGCGGCAGAATTCGCCGCTGGCGCCCTACCTGGCGCAGATGGCGCAGAGCGTGCGCGATCTGCACAGGGCAGGGCGGATCGGGGGCGTGGCTCAGCCCGCCGGGTGGAGCGAGATCGTCTCGACCGTCGCCTCGTCCACTGCTTCGTCGGAATAGCACATCGGCACATATTCACCGCGCGCCCATATCGGCGTCAGGTCGTCGTAATGCGCGCTGCCGGGCACGCCGGACTGGCCCGGCGCGTTGATCCAGACGCTGTTGTCCCACGCGCCCACATCCACCACCATGCGCACCGACGCGCCATGCCGCACGCGGTAATCCGATGCCTCGTAGGCGCCCAGCATCACCGTGCTGGCGCTGCCGCCCTTGTCGATGGGCCCGACGTCAAAACCGGACGTCACCGGCGAGGCGGCGTGTTCGAAATATCCCTTGTGCAGATCGCCCCAGCGCCAGCGCGCTGGATCGGGGCCGAAGCGCGCGGTGGCGTCCTCCCACGCGGCGCTCAGCGTGTCGGTCAGAAACGCGTCTTGCCCGGCGTCGTCGTCCAGCCCCGCGCGCGCCGCAAGGCCCGGGTGGCTGCCTTCCAGCATTCGAACGGTGGTGGCGATGTGGCCGGGCCCAAAGAACTTCCGCAGTCCTTCATCGGGGGCAACACGCTTTAACAGGGCCGGGCGCAAATGGCTGCTTAGCCACATCTCGGCCAAGAGGGCGGCGGCGCTGTCGGGCCCGGCGAACCCATCCCAGCCGCGCAGCAGATCGCGCGGCGCGGCCGGCGCGCTGTCGGGGATCAGCGCGACCAGCCGCGTGACATAGTCGGAAAACGTGTCGGTCTGCAGCGCGCAGGAGCTGGCCACGTCCTGCGCGTGACCGGCACCCAGCACATCCTTGATGCGATGCGCGCGACGATCCTCCAGCCATTCAAAGCCCACGGGCTTTCCCTCGTGATCCCAATCGCTTGGAAGATTTTGTTCATTCGCGGAATGAACAAAGCCGCGGGCTGGGTTCTCGATACAGGGCAGGTCGGCGGCGGTCATGTAACCCGCCCATTCGAACCGTCCGTCGCCGGGCACGGGCGTCAGCCCGCGCCAGCCCGTGCGCTTGGGCACATAGGCCGCCGCCTGCCAGCAGAAATTGCCGCTGGTGTCGGCATAGACCATGTTGACCGAGGGCGCCCCCCAGGTCGTCAGGCTGTCACGAAAGCTGGCCATGTCGGTCATGCGCATCGATTTCAGGCTGGCCATGTAAGGCGCGCTGCCGGGATCGGTGAACACCGTGCGCACCGCCACGGCCAGGTTGCGCGCGCTGTCCTGCCACACCACAGGCCCGTGCCGTGTGAAAAGCAGCGGCAAGGTCTGATCCGGCGCGCCCTTGACGGCGAACACCTCGTCGACCTGCACCATATCCTCGGTCCCGTCGCCATAGCGATAGGTCTGCGGCGCGTCGGGCAGGGTGTCGTAGACCATGACATCCTCTTGATCCGCGCAGAAAATCGTCAGGCTGACGGCCGCGGTGCCGTTATGGCCCGCCATGATGCCGGGCGACGACGGCTCGCCCGCGCCGATCAGGTCCAGCCCCGGCGCGGTCATGTGCACCATGTAGCGCAGGCTGGGCGCGGCATGGGCGCGGTGCGGATCGCTGGCCATGATCGGGCGGCCCGTCGCGGTATTTGCCGGCCCGATGGCCCAGTTGTTCGACCCGTCCGGCATGTCGCGCGCGATCACCGTCTTGCGCGCGTCCACGCCCGACCAGCGCGGCGCGTCTTCCAGCGTGGCGTTCAGCCGCTCGTGGGAAAAGGTGACGGGCGCGGTGGCCAATTCATAGACGGCCAGCGCATCGGCGGGCAGATCGGCGGGGTGGGTGACGGCCCATTCGCTGTCGGGCACCGGCGGGTTCAGCGGCATCCGCAGCAGATCGGTTTCCGGGTCCGCCAGCCCCTGCACGATCTTGCGCGCCAGTTCGGACGTGGCGTTGCGCGACAGGCAATGGGTGCGGATGCGCACAACGTCCTCGGGCGCCCAGTGCCTTGGCCTGGTGCCCAGTTCGGCGAATTCCGGGGGCAGGGGCATGTCGCCCGCCAGCGCCAGGTCGATGCCCGCATTTATGCCAGCGGCAAAGGCGGTGCAGATCTCTTTGGCATCCTCGCCATAAGCTGCCCATTCGGGGCCCATGTCGCCGCGATACAGGAACAAGCGCGCCGCGCGGTCCTGCATCAGGTAGCCGGGGCCGAAATCGGCCGCCAACAGGCCCAGCCCCCGCTTGCGCCACAGGTCGATCTGCCACAGCCGGTCGCGCGCCGCGTTGAAGCCTTGCACGAAAAACGCATCCCGTGCGCTGGCCGCGCGGATATGGGGCAGGCCCCAACGGTCGATGCGGATGGTGGCCGGGGCGGCCAGCCCCTTGAGCGTCAGTTCGGTCATCTGGGGCATCCTTTCGTCAGTATTCGCTGATCGCCCGCGCCGCTTCGGAGGCGAGCGGGACGAAGTTTCGGGTGAATTCCTCGGG
>JAASTF010000340.1 GCA_021767525.1 Paracoccaceae bacterium | reverse complement strand
GCCGGGGCAACGGCCGCGCCGGTCAGATCCAGAAGATCGGGGAAAATCACCGGCTGTTCTACAGCCATGTCCTGTCCGTCATGAGCCATGAATCATAATCCTCTTTTTACTGGCCATCGTCCTAGCCATTTCGCAGGTGCAGCGCAACATAAATGCCCAAACCGCTCCGAGGTACTTGCAGATATTGCGCACCCAACCCAAAACAAGCCGGGCTGGCGCATCGGCTGATGCAATAGTAAGGCAAGCAGATGGTGTTTCTACCCCCCGATATTGGCTTGGGCGTCTTGGTCGCAGCATGCGCCGTTGCGGTGGGCGCCGGCGTGGTCAAGGGCATGGTCGGCTTTGCCATGCCGATGATCATGATTTCGCTGCTGGGCAGCTTTCTGTCGCCCGAGCTGGCGCTGGCCGCGCTGATCCTGCCAACCCTTGCCACCAATGGCGTTCAGGCCCTGCGCGAAGGCCCGTCGGCTGCCGGCCGCGCGGTGCGCGACTTTCGCGTGTTCCTGGGCGCGGGGCTGGTGGCGTTGTTCGTGGGCGCCCAGATGGTGACGCTGCTGCCGGCGCGCACCGTTCTGATCCTGATCGGCGCACCCATTTTGCTGTTCGCCACGCTGCAACTGGCCGGTTGGCACCCGCGACCCGCCCCGCAGCATCGGACGCGAATCGAAATGGCGATCGGCACAATCGCTGGTTTTACGGGCGGCATGTCCGGCGTCTGGGGGCCACCGACCGTGATGTTGCTGACCACGCTTGATACGCCGAAGGCGGCGCAGATGCGCATCCAGGGTGTGATTTACGGGCTGGGGGCGCTGGCCTTGACCGTGGCGCATGTCGGTTCGGGTGTTCTGACGTGGAAAACGGCGGCCTTTTCGGCGCTGATGATTCCCGCCGCGCTGCTAGGGATGCGGCTGGGACTTGCCCTGTCGGATCGGTTCGATCAGACGACCTTTCGCCGCGCCACGCTTGTCGTCCTGCTGGTCGCGGCCCTGAACCTGTTACGCCGCGCCTGGGGCATGTGACCCCGCGCAAGGCGGGGTCGCGCCCGGATCGCGCCGTCAGTTGGCGCGCACGTCCGATGAGGCCAGTTCGGAAATGAAGGTGCGAATCTGTCCGCGCAGACGCTCGTCCTTTATCTGGGTCAGCATCGACGCGATCTTGGTCGCCTCGTGATCCAGCACGCCCTGATCGCCGGAATCATCGTCGAGCCCATCGAAAAAATATGACGGCGCAACGTTCAGAATGCGCGAAATTTCAAAAAGTTTGCTGGCTGAAATGCGGTTGCGGCCAAGTTCGTATTTCTGGACTTGCTGAAAGGAAATGCCCAGGCCCTGGGCAACCTCTGTTTGTGTCATGCCACGCAAAACGCGCAGCTGCTTCAACTTTTTCCCCACATGAATATCGACAGGATGCGACATACCGACTCCTCAAATTTGCTACTAGGGCGAGAATGACGAATCCCCAAATTCGTTCAATTTGTGAATTATGCACGTTTACGTTGCGAAGACAGACCGTTGATGGATGATAAATATACCTTTGATGTATTATGGATTTACCGTTACGTTGCTTTCGGTAGGGTAAGTTCACCCCGTTTCGAGCGCACAAAAAGAGTATCTGTAACCATGGCAACGTTTCAGCCGTCGCAATCCATCCTGTTCGAATTGCTGCGATCCTTCACGACGTTGGCGCGCCTGCTTAACCTGTCGCACGCGGTGAAAGAATTGAACAGCACGCGCCAGACCGTGCGCCGCCACATCACCCAGCTGGAAGAGTTGCGGGGCGAGGCCCTTTTCGAAGTGATCGACCGACAATACGTGCTGACCGATGCCGGTCGTCGCGCCCTGCCCGAGGCGACCGACCTTTTGGCGCGTGGTTATGCCTGGTCGCGCAACGAGCTGAGCCATGTCGGCGGCCTGTTTTCCATTCGCTACGAAACCGACCCCGAATTCGACTATCACCTGCAGCAACACCCGATCGGCAGCCTGTGGCGGGGGCAATCGGCCCTAATGCAGCAATGCCTGCGGGCCTGGGCCGCGGCCGGAGGCGAGATCGAGCACGAGGCAATGCGCCCAGTGCGCGATTACCTGCTGATCTATCGCAAGATGGGTGAGGCGTGGCTGGTTTCGGAAATCGGTGAGTTGTCGGCCTTTACCAGTTGGTTCGGCTGGGCCAAGGCGCGCAGCAGCGTCGGCTCGGTGCTGGAACAGATGCCCGGCGGTTCGAATTTCGCGGTGTTGCTGAACGAACCATTCAAGGATGTGTTTGTCAGCGAAGGTCTGCGCCTCGATCACATCCACACGCAAATCCCGCGCGAGGAAGGCGGCCCACGGGTGCCGCTTAGTTTTCAACGCCTGATGATGGGGTGCCGTTTTCCGGACGGAACACTGGCGATTGCCGCTTATGTCGAGCGGTCCCACGACATCAGCATCGAGTGGCTGGATCGCGCCAAGATAGAAAGTATGCCCGAGGATCTTGTCATGAAAGCGGCGTAATTCAAGCTAGACGTAGGCGTAGCTTAAGAATTTAGCTAAACTCAGTGTTGCATATTGCAGCACGGGAGAAAGCTATGTCTCTGCACGACCTCTACGACGGCACACAGGCAATCGCGACGACGATGGAGTTGCTCAATCGCTATCGCGTCACGATGAAGGTCGGCGACGATATGGCCGAATACGAGCGGATTGTTGAAAAATGGCGGCCAAATCAAGTAATTGGCGCCCCGTTCGACAAGACCCATCACAAGCTGGACCGCAGCAATTTTTTCTGGATGGTGGGCCATGATCCCGAGGGTCGCATCATCCACACCCAGGCCATGCGGCTGATCGACCTTGGGAACGAATCGCTTGGCGATTACATGCGCGACAAGTTCCGCGAATTCCCCCCTGTCCTGCCAGACCTCGATCTGCAGCGCTCGCGTTATCGGGCCGGGCCCGGCGCAAAGTCGATGCATGGCGAGGTGTGTTACCACGGCGAATTCTGGATCGACCCCGAGGGCGGGCAGTATCGCGGCAGCGGCCTGTCGACCGTTCTTGGCCGATTCGCATTCCTGACGGCCACGGCGCGCTGGTCGCCCGATTACATCTTTGGTTTCATGGCGCAAAGCGTGGCGTTCAAAGGCTTTGCCGCGCGCCATGGCTATATGCATGCCGAACCGGGTGCCTTGCGCTGGTATCGCGAAGGCCAGGATGTGCCGCTGGATGGGCTTATGGTGTACATGGGCCGCGAAGATATCCGGTATCTGACATCCCTGCCGCTGCAGGATATCGCAGCCTGATCGCCGCAACAAAACCGCAACAAAAAAGCCCCGGTCGCGCGACCGGGGCTTTTTTCAAAGGCGAACGGATCACCCGATGGCGGCGGCTTTCACGTCGTCGTCGATATAGGGCAGATACTGCTCGAAATTGTCCGCGAACATCTGCACCAGCTTGGCGGCCTGCGCGTCATAGGCATCCTGATCTTCCCAGGTGCGGCGCGGGTCCAGCAGAACCTCGGCCACGCCCGGCACGGTCACCGGCACGTCAAACCCGAAATTCTCGTCCTTGCGGAACTCGGCATCGTTCAGGCTGCCATCCAGCGCGGCGGTCAGCAGCGTGCGGGTCGCCTTGATCGGCATCCGGCTGCCCACGCCATAGGCGCCGCCGGTCCAGCCGGT
>JAASTF010000339.1 GCA_021767525.1 Paracoccaceae bacterium | reverse complement strand
TGGGGCCAAACGCGCGATCTGCACCATGTGCATCGGCGTGGGCCAGGGCATCGCCCTTTTGATGGAGGCCGTGTGATGGAAGACCTGTCCCCCAAACCCGGCGATCTGGAGCAGATCGAAACCGCCAGCCGCGACGAGATTTCGGCGCTGCAGCTTGAGCGGATGAAATGGTCGCTGCGCCACGCCTATGACAATGTGCCGTTCTACAAGGACAGTTTCGACAAGGCGGGGGTGCACCCGGACGACCTGCAAACCCTGTCGGATTTGTCGAAATTCCCCTTCACGCTGAAAACCGACCTGCGCGACAACTATCCTTTCGGCATGTTCGCGGTGCCGCGCGAACAGGTGCGGCGGGTCCATGCCTCGTCGGGCACCACAGGGCAGCCGACGGTGGTGGGCTATACCGATAACGATCTGGATGTCTGGGGCACGGTCGTGGCGCGGAGCTTGCGCGCCTCGGGGCTGCGGGCGGGCGATCTGCTGCACAACGCCTATGGCTATGGCCTGTTCACGGGCGGTTTGGGCATACACCTGGGCGCCGACAAGCTGGGCCTGACAACGGTGCCGATCTCGGGCGGGATGACCCCGCGCCAGGTGCGCCTGATCGAGGATTTCCAGGCCACCGGCATCACGGTCACGCCGTCCTATGCGCTGTCGATCCTGGATGAATACGCGGCCCAACGGCTGGACCCGCGCAAATCGCCTTTGAAGGTGGGCATCTTCGGCGCCGAGCCCTGGACCAACGCGATGCGGTCCGAGATCGAGCAGGCCTTCGACATGCACGCGGTCGACATCTACGGCTTGTCCGAGGTGATGGGCCCGGGCGTGGCCAACGAATGCGTGGAAACCAAGGACGGGCTGCACATCTGGGAAGACCACTTCTATCCCGAGGTGATCGACCCGCAAACCGGCGAAGTTCTGCCCGATGGCGAGCTGGGCGAGCTGGTCTTTACCTCGCTGACGAAAGAGGCCTTCCCGATCATCCGCTACCGCACCCGCGACCTGACGCGCCTGCTGCCGGGCACCGCGCGCTCGATGCGGCGGATGGAAAAGGTGACCGGGCGCAGCGACGACATGATCATCCTGCGCGGCGTCAACGTCTTCCCGACCCAGATCGAGGAGGTGCTGATGGAGGTGCGCGACCTGGCCCCGCATTTCCAGATCGAGCTGCACCGCAAGGGCCGGATGGACGCGATGCGCGTGCTGTGCGAGGCCTGCGAGGGCGTGGGCGCATCCGCGCGCGAGGCCGCGGCCAAGGACATGGGCCACCGGATCAAGCAGGTGATCGGCGTCAGTGTGGAAATTCACGTGTCCGACCCGGGCGGCGTGGCGCGCAGCCAGGGCAAGGCGGTTCGGATCATCGACAACCGGCCCAAGGGCGACTGAATGGCCCGCGGGCTGGCACGCGATCACGACGCGAAACGCGCGGCGCTGCGCAAGGGCGCCGCGCGCTATTTCGCGCAGCACGGGTTCGACCGCGCCAGCATGACCGGTGCGGCGAAATCCTGTGGCGTGTCGAAGGCACTCATCTATCACTATTACCCGTCGAAAGAAGATCTGCTGTTCGACATCCTGGACGATCACCTGGGCACGCTGGTTGCGCAGGTCGAGGCGGCCAAGGGGCAGGGCATGCGCGGGTTGATCCGCGCGATCCTGTCGGCCTATGAGGACGCGGATGCCGAGCACAAGCTGCAACTGGATGCGCTGGCGGTTTTGCCCGAGGACAAGCAAGCGCCGCTGATCGCCCATCAACGCCGGCTGGTCGCGATCATGTCGCAGGCCGTGGCGCAAGAGGCCCCTGGCCTGACCCCCGACCGGCTGCGCGCGGCCACCATGACCGTCTTTGGCATATTGAACTGGTTTTACATGTGGCACCGCCCCGGCAAGGGGCTGAGCCGCGCGGATTATGCCGATCTGGCAGGGGATTTCGTAATGGGCGGTCTGGCGCGGCTGGCCTGATCCAGCGGTGTCGCTGGCGCGACACTTGATATCTCGGGCCCTGACGGGCCCTCGGGCATGGGGGCGCTGCGCCCGTCTGCCTGCGGCAGACTCCTCCGGGATATTTTTTGGAGAGAAGAAGCAGAAAAAAGTGCCCGTGTTTCCTCTCTCCCTAAATATCCCGGGGAGCGCGAGGGGCTGGCCCCTCGCTGGCCCGGCGGTCAGGTCTTGGGATAGCCAAGGGTTTTCAGCGCTTCCGCGATTTCGTCGAGAATGGCCGGATCGTCGATCGTGGCGGGCATTTTGAACTCTTCGCCATCGGCGATCTTGACCATCGTGGCGCGCAGGATCTTGCCCGAGCGGGTTTTGGGCAGGCGGTCGACCACGACTGTCTGCTTGAACGCCGCGACCGGGCCGATCTGGTCGCGCACCATCTGCACGCATTCCTTGGCGATTTCGTCATACGGGCGATTGACGCCGGTCGTGAGGCAGACAAAGCCCACCGGGCTTTGGCCCTTGAGCGTGTCCGACACGCCGATCACCGCGCATTCGGCCACGTCGGGGTGGTTTGCGAGCACCTCTTCCATCGCGCCGGTGGACAGGCGGTGGCCTGCCACGTTGATCACGTCGTCGGTGCGCGCCATGATGTAGAGGTAGCCATCCTCGTCGATCATGCCGGCATCGCCGGTTTCATAATAGCCGGGGAAGTGTTCGAGATAGGATTTCTTGAACCGCGCTTCGGCGTTCCACAGCGTGGGCAGGGTGCCCGGGGGCAGGGGGAGCTTGACGGCGATGGCGCCCAGCTCGCCCGGTTTCATCGGGTGGCCGGCCTCGTCCAGGATCTGCACGTCGTAGCCGGGCATCGGCACGGTGGGGCTGCCGACCTTGACGGGCAGTGCCTCGATGCCCGCGGGCATGCCGGCGATGGTCCAGCCGGTTTCGGTTTGCCACCAGTGGTCATAGATCGGCTTGTCCAGCACATCCGCCGCCCAGTTGATGGTGTCGGGGTCGGCGCGTTCGCCCGCAAGGTAGACCGCGCGCAGGCCGGACAGGTCGTATTTCTTGACGAATTCGCCATTGGGGTCTTCGCGTTTCACGGCACGGAAGGCGGTGGGCGCGGTGAAAAAGGATTTCACGTCGTGATCCGCGATGACGCGCCAGAAGGTGCCGGCGTCGGGGGTGCCGACGGGCTTGCCCTCGAACACGATGGTGGTGTTGCCGTGGATCAGCGGCCCGTAGCAGATATAGCTGTGGCCGACGACCCAACCCACGTCGGAGGCGGCCCAGAAGGTTTCGCCCGGCTCGACGTTATAGATGTTCTTCATCGTCCAGTTCAGCGCGACCAGGTGCCCTGCGGTGTGGCGCACGACGCCCTTGGGCTGGCCGGTCGTGCCCGAGGTGTAGAGGATATAGGACGGATGGTTGCCTTCGACCGGCAGGCAGTCGGCCGGTTCGACGCCGTATTGGAAGGCGTGCCAATCGACATCGCGGCCTTCAACCAGCTGGGCGACCTCTTGTTCGCGCTGGAAGATGACGCAGAAATCGGGCTTGTGGCTGGCCTGGTCGATGGCGCCGTCCAGCAGCGGCTTGTAATGCACGACGCGGCCAGGTTCCAACCCGCATGAGGCGGCGATGATCGCCTTGGGCTGGGCGTCGTCGATGCGCACGGCCAGTTCATGCGCGGCAAATCCGCCGAAGACGACCGAGTGGATC
>JAASTF010000338.1 GCA_021767525.1 Paracoccaceae bacterium | reverse complement strand
TGGAGCTGAAAGGCGGCACCGTCACGATTCAGCTGCTGCCCGACGTGGCGCCCAAGCACACCGAACGGATGAAAGAGCTGGCCCGCGCGGGCAAATACGACAACGTGGCCTTTCACCGGGTGATCGACGGCTTCATGGCGCAGACGGGCGACGTGCAAGTCGCCAACATGGAATCCGATTACAACCCCGCGCGCGCAGGCACCGGCGGCAGCGATCTGCCCGACCTGCCGGCCGAGTTTTCCAAGCTGCCGCATGACCGGGGCACGCTGGGCGCGGCGCGGTCGGCCAATCCCAATTCGGCCAACAGCCAGTTCTTCATCAACTTCAAGGACAACCATTTCCTGAACGGCCAATACACCGTCTACGGCCGCGTGATTTCTGGGATGGAGCATGTCGATGCCATCACCCGGGGCGAGCCGCCCGCAAGCCCCGACCGCATGATCAGCGTCAAGGTGGCCAGCGATGCGTAAGCTGGCCCTGATCGTGGCGCTGGCGGCCAGCCCCGCCGCCGCCACCGAGATCGCCATCGAGGTCGAGGGCGAGGCCAATGGCACCATCGTCATCGACCTGTTGGAAGATGTCGCACCAGGCCATGCCGAACGCATTGCCACGCTGGCCGCCGAGGGCGCCTATGACGGGGTGGTGTTTCACCGCGTGATCGACGGCTTCATGGCGCAAACCGGCGATGTGGAATTCGGGCGCATGGGCCAGAACATGCGCATGGCTGGCATGGGCGGCTCGGACAAGCCCGACCTGCGGGCCGAGTTTTCCGACATTCCCTTCGATCGCGGCGTGGTCGGCATGGCGCGCAGCCAAAACCCCAACAGCGCCAACAGCCAGTTCTTCATCATGTTCGACGAAGGCTATTTCCTGAACGGCCAATACACGGTTGTCGGCCGCGTGACCGAAGGCATGGACGTGGTTGATGCGATCAAGCGCGGCACCGGCCAGAACGGCGCCGTGGT
The DNA here is from genome assembly GCA_021767525.1 of Paracoccaceae bacterium. GTDB lineage: Bacteria > Pseudomonadota > Alphaproteobacteria > Rhodobacterales > Rhodobacteraceae > Lutimaribacter. The sequence continues at coordinate 2,717 of JAASTF010000338.1, read as the reverse complement.
CGGCAAACCGGACGTGATGGCCAAGGTCACGGTTATCGAGTGATAGGTCCGTCGCACCGGGCCTTTTCTGCCCGGTGCGGCGGGATCGCGCGAAATGACGAGGGCCGCAATCCTCTTTCGCCGCGATACGCCCGCCGCTTGTTACTGCGGCGGGCGTATCGCGCCTTGGCGGCTGTCACGGCCATTCACGTTTTCGAGCTGGCTATAGGGCAGAGCGGATTGCCTGGTGCATAATGGTCGAAAACGCAGGAGCCGTCATCATGCGCCGCTTTTTGACACTTCTTTCGCTGTCCCTCGCTTTGGCAACACCCGCCGGGGCCGATCCGTCATTCTGGCGGCATGAATGGCCTGATACGGATTTTTCCAGAACCACCGTGGAAAACTGGGTTCAGATCATCGGTGGCGGGCCGCCCAAGGACGGTATCCCGGCGCTGGTCGACCCCGCCATGATTGCCGCGCGCGATGAAACGCGGCTGGATGCGCGCGAACCCGTCGTCACGATCGAAGTGGGTGACACCGCGCGCGCCTATCCGATCCGCTATCTGATGTGGCACGAGATTGCCAATGACGTGGTGTCGGGCGTGCCGGTGGCCGTCACCTTTTGTCCGCTCTGCAACACGGCGATGGTGTTCGACCGGCGCGTGGGTGGCGAGGTGCTGGAATTCGGCGTGTCCGGCAAGCTGCGGTATTCCGACATGATCATGTACGACCGCCAGACCGAAAGCTGGTGGCAACAGGCCCTTGGCACCGCGATCGTTGGCGCAATGACCGGCACGCAGCTGGTGCAACTGCCCAGCGTCATGGAAAGCTGGGCCGAATACCGCGCCCGCCACCCCGACGGGCTGGTGATGGCGCAACCGCGCGCGTCGCGGCAATACGGTATGAACCCTTATCGCGGCTATGACGGATCGGCGCGGCCGTTTCTTTATTCGGGCGAGAACCCGCCCCACGGGATCGACCCGCTGGCCCGCGTGGTGCGGGTGGGCAATCGGGCCTGGCCGCTGGCGCGGCTGCGCGCGGCGGGCGAGCTGCGCGAGGGTGGCGTGGTGCTGCGCTGGCAGGCGGGGCAGGCCTCGGCGCTTGATACCGCGCGGATCGCGCAGGGCCGCGACGTGGGCACCGTGCGCGTGACCGACGGGCAGGGCCGCCCGGTGGTGCATGACATGCCGTTTGCCTTTGCCTTCCACGCGTTCCACCCCGATGGCGCGTGGATGCTGGGCGATTAAGCGGCCAGCTCGCCCGCCATGTGGACCAGCGTTTGAAAGGCATCGGCAAAGCGGGCATCTTCGACCGTCAGCGCCACGCGGATATGGCCGGCGGGCGCCTGGCCGAAACTTTCGCCCGGCATAACGGCGATCATGTGCCGATCCAGCAGCGCCTCGGCAAAGGCGATGCCCGACAGGCCGGTGGCCCGGATATCCAGCATCATGTACATCGCGCCCTGCGGCGGCAGCGCGCGGATGGTGTTTTGCCGGCCCAGTATATCCAGCGCGATGGCGCGGCGGCGGGCAAAGGGGGCGGCGATTTCCTGCTCCAGCCCCGGGCCTTCGTTCAGGGCGAACAGCGCGGCATCCTGGATGAACCCCGGCACGCCATAGGTGGTGTGGATGGCCAGGCTTGCGAGGTAGGCAATCGCCCGCTTCGGCCCCACCAACCAGCCGATGCGGCTGCCGGTCATGGCGTGGCTTTTCGACATCGAGCCCACGACCAGCGTGCGCTCGGCCATGCCGGGCAGGGCGCGGGGCGACAGGTGGCTGCCGTCCCACACTTGCGTGTCATACACCTCGTCGGAAATGAGCCACAGGTCATGGTCGCGGCAGACCTGCGCGACGCCCTCCAGCGTGGCCCGGGAATAGACCGCGCCGGTGGGGTTGTTGGGCGTGTTGATCAGCAGGCTTTTCGCCCCCTTGGCCGTGGCGGCCAGGTCGGCGGCGCGCGGTTGAAACGAATCCTCGGCCCGGGCCTGCACCGGCACGGCCTGCGCGCCTATGGCGCGGATCGTGCCGGGGTAGGTGGCATAAAAGGGGTCGATGAACAGGGCGCGGTCGCCCTCGTCACAGACCGCGTGATGGGCGGCGAAAAGCGCCGATTGCCCGCCCGGTGTGATCAGCACGTTTTCGCGCGTCGTGGGCACGCCGGTGCGCGCCTGCACGCGGGCTGCCACCGCGTCGCGCAGGTCATCGGTGCCCGACATCATCGCATACCCGGTGTGCCCGTCGCGCGCGGCGCGGTCCATCGCGGCCAGGATGCGCGGATCGGTGCGGATGTCATGCTCGCCAATCGTCAGCTCGACCACCGGCTGACCGGCATCGGCCATCGCGCGCGCCTTGAAGAACAGGTCCCACCCGTCGCCGCCCTCGCCGATCATATGCGTGATGCGCTGCGACAGTTCCATGACCGGCCTCTTGCTTTGATCGAATTTCGGCCCGACCATGACCGCGCGCTTTTCGCTTGGCAAGGGGCGGGCAGAGGCGTAACGTCGCGTCCCATGAACACGGCCTGCATCATCTGCATTTGCATTACCGGCTGACATCGTCAGGCGGGCCGTTCCTTCTTTCCCTAATCCGATGAAGTTGCTAAGCCCGCCGCGAGTGCACCGCGCGCGAGGAAAGACATGACCGAAATCCGGCTGACCAACACCAAGACCCGGGCCAAGGAACGGTTCGACCCGATCGACCCCGACAATGTGCGCATGTATGTCTGTGGGCCCACGGTTT
>JAASTF010000337.1 GCA_021767525.1 Paracoccaceae bacterium | reverse complement strand
TTGCCCGTGGGTTGCGGCCCGTCGTTAAAGATATGCCCCAGATGGCTGCCGCAGCGGCGGCAATGGCATTCGGTGCGCGGATAGATCAGCTTGAAGTCCTTTTTCGTGCCGATCGCGTTTGCCTGCGCCTTCCAAAAGCTGGGCCAGCCGGTGCCGCTGTCGTATTTGTGCTTGCTGGAATACAAGGCCAGATCGCAGCCGCGACAGTGATACATGCCCGGATCATAGACCTTGTCCAACGGCGACGACCCCGGCGGCTCGGTCGCTTCGCGGCGCATGACGCGATACTGCATGTCGGTCAGCATGGCGCGCCATTCCGCCTCGCTGCGGGTGACCTCGAACGACTGCGCGGCGCGGGCGCGGCCGGCAAACGGCAGCAGGCTGCCCAGGGCAAGGAAATGACGACGGTTCATTGGCTGTCTCCGATGTTGCGCGGCGATGGTAGGCGCTGGCCGCCCGGGCTGGCAAATCCACGCGTCGCACAATCGCGTGAACGTTGCGCCGCCACGTTACTTTGCCGCCTTTCGCTTGCCCTTGCGTCCCTGCGCTTTATGGTGCAGCACGACAGCGAAAACAGAACGACACCGGACCGCGCGGAGAAGGATTGACGAGATGGCGGATGGCAGCATGGACATGAACGCAAAACCGACCGAGGATATCTCGGTGCGCGATGTGTTCGGCATCGACACGGACATGACGGTTAAGGGCTTTGCCGAGCACACCAGCCGCGTGCCCGACCTGGACCCGACCTACAAGTTCGATCCCGACACCACCCTGGCGATCCTCGCCGGCTTCAGCCGCAATCGCCGCGTGATGATCCAGGGCTATCACGGCACCGGCAAATCCACGCATATCGAGCAGGTGGCAGCGCGGCTGAACTGGCCCTGCGTGCGCGTCAACCTGGACAGCCATATCAGCCGGATCGACCTGATCGGCAAGGACGCGATCAAGCTGCGCGACGGCAAACAGGTGACGGAATTCCACGAAGGCATCCTGCCCTGGGCGCTGCGCAACCCCACCGCGATTGTCTTTGACGAATACGATGCGGGCCGCGCGGACGTGATGTTCGTGATCCAGCGCGTGCTGGAACATGACGGCAAGCTGACCCTGCTGGATCAGAACGAGATCATCACGCCCAACCCCTATTTCCGCCTTTTCGCCACGGCGAACACCGTGGGCCTGGGCGACACCACGGGCCTTTATCACGGCACACAGCAGATCAACCAGGCGCAGATGGACCGGTGGAGCCTGGTGGCCACGCTGAATTATCTGAGCCACGATGCGGAATGCGCCATCGTCCTGGCCAAGAACCCGCATTACAACACCGAGGCGGGTCGCAAGACCGTGGCCCATATGGTGACCATCGCCGGGCTGACGCGCACCGCCTTCATGAATGGCGACCTGTCGACGGTGATGAGCCCGCGGACGGTGATCAACTGGGCGCAGAACGCCGAGATCTTCCGCAACGTGGGCTATGCGTTCCGGCTGTCCTTCCTGAACAAGTGCGACGAGCTGGAGCGCCAGACCGTGGCCGAGTTCTATCAGCGCTGTTTCGACGAAGAGCTGCCCGAAAGCGCGGCCAGCACGGCGCTGGCGTAATGCGGCTTCTCGGCGCCTTCTTGGCCTTCGTAGCCCTGCCCCTTTCCGCGGCCGCCTACACGGCCGAGCAGCAGCGCGATGTCGATCGGTTTGACGAGCTGTTGATCGAAAATATCGTGGCCTGCTTCGGGTTTCAGATGGCCGCAGTGCAGGAGCAACGCGCCCTCGGGCTGGATACGTTCCGTTCTCCCGAGTATCACATCGCCGATGCGACCGACTACGCCGAGCGGTTCATGGTGGCGCCTCCGGCGGAGGCCGATCTGCTGGCACGGCTGGATGCGTTCGCGGAACAGGCACGTCCCTTGGCCGTGCAGTTTGCATCGCTCGTCGCGCAGGACGTGCCACTGGACGACCCAAGCTACGGTGAAGCCAAAGCAATGGCCGATCCCTGTTCGGAGCTCCCCCAGCTTCTGCGCGCGCGCAATTTCTGGGCAGAGGAAAACGGCTTGCCGCCGTTTCCACCCAGACCCGATTGACACGACCCGCCTGAGCGGGCGGTGCGACCGGCGCGGTTGGAAACAGGTTCGGTGGAGCAACCGGGCGACCGGGCGCTTCGAACCGCAGGCAGCTGGTCGCACCGCCACACAGGGTCTTGGCCCGAGGCCTCTTGCGACGCACCGCACAATGCGAGAAAACGGAACCGTCATGACCAAACCCAGCGACAACCCCGCCGACCCGTTCAAAAAGGCCCTGGCCGAGGCCACCAAGGTCATGGCCGATGATAGCGATCTGAATGTCAGCTACTCGGTCGATCCCGCGGGTCTGTCGGGCGACCAGATGCGCCTGCCCCAGGTCAGCCGCCGCATGACCCGCGACGAGGTGTTGCTGGCGCGCGGCACGGCGGACGCGCTGGCCATGCACCGCAAGTATCACGACGGCGCGCTGCACGCGAAATACCGTCCGCAGGGCGACATGGCCCGCGATCTTTACGAGGCGATGGAAACTGCCCGCTGCGAGGCGATGGGCGCGCGGGACATGCCCGGCACCGCCGGCAATATCGACGCCAAGATCGGGCACGAGGCGCAGCGGCTGGGCTATGACCAGGTGACACAGGCCTCGGACGCGCCATTGGCCACGGCCGCAGGATACCTGGTGCGGCACCTGGCGACAGGGCGCGATCTGCCAGCGGCGGCGCAGAACGTGATGGAGCTGTGGCGCGGACATATCGAGGACCAGGCCGGCGAAACGCTGGGGAGCCTCAACGACATCCTGAACGACCAGACCGCGTTTGCGAAGCTGGCGCGCAAGGTGATCGAGGATCTGGGCTATGGCGATCAGCTGGGCGACGACCCGGACCAGCCCGATGACGAGCAGGACGACGCCGACGAAAGCGCCGAGGACGAGGAACAGCCCGACAGTGCCGGCGACGACGACAACCAGGACGAAGACGCCGAGGCCAGCCCCGAGCAAAGCCAGGAAGAGCAGCAGGATGCCAGCCAGGCACAGGTCAGCATGGATGACCTGGCCGAAGAGGAGATGAGCGAGGAAACCGAGCTGCCCGAGGGCGAGGCCCCGCTGGAGCCGCCCGCGCCCGCGCCGATTTCCGAGGCCGACCCGAATTATGCCGTCTACACCACCGATTTCGACGAAGAAATCCCCGCCGAAGAGCTGGCCGAACCGGCCGAGCTGGAACGGCTGCGCGCCTATCTGGATCAGCAGCTTGAGCCGCTGAAGGGCGCCGTGGGCCGGTTGGCCAACAAGTTGCAGCGCCGCCTGCAGGCCCAGCAGAACCGCAGCTGGCTGTTCGATATGGAAGAAGGGATTTTGGATGCAGGGCGACTGGCCCGCGTGGTGGCCAACCCCACCACGCCGCTGTCCTTCAAGGTGGAAAAGGATACCGAGTTCCGCGACACGGTGGTGACGCTGCTTTTGGACAATTCCGGATCGATGCGCGGGCGCCCCATTTCGATCGCCGCGATCTGCGCCGATGTGCTGGCGCGCACCCTGGAACGTTGCGATGTGAAGGTCGAAATCCTGGGCTTCACCACCCGTGCCTGGAAGGGCGGCCAAAGCCGCGAGAAATGGCTGGCCGAGGGCCGCCCGCAACAGCCCGGCCGCCTGAACGACCTGCGCCACATCATCTATAAATCCGCCGACGCGCC
>JAASTF010000336.1 GCA_021767525.1 Paracoccaceae bacterium | reverse complement strand
TCCCGGGGTTGCCCTGTGCCGTGTCACGGCTGAGATATGCGCCCGGCAGCACGCGCACGCCGGTTTCGCACCACGCCTTCAATGCCGCCTCTTCGCCGTCATCGACGGGCAGCCACAGGAAAAACCCCGCCTCGGGGCCCTGGTAGCTGTTGATGCCTGCGAAAATCTGATCCGCGGCCACGTATTTCTCGCCATAAAGCGCGCGGTTTTCCTGGACATGCGCCTCGTCCGCCCAAACCGCCTCGGCCACGCGTTGCAAGGGCAACGGCAGGGGGGCGCCGGCGTAAGCGCGCAACTGCTTGATCCGATTGATGCTTTCGACGCCGCCGGCCACAAAGCCCGAGCGCAGGCCGGGCAGGTTCGAGCGTTTGGAGAGCGAGTGGAACACCACAACCCGGTCGGGATGCGCGCCCAGCTCGGCCGCGACCTCCAATGCGCCCATTGGCGGGTCGCCGCGGTAGATTTCGCTGTAACACTCGTCGGCGAAGATCTGGAAATCGTATTGTTCGGCCAAGGCGATCAGGTCGGCCCAATAGGCGCGACTGGCGACAGCGCCCTGCGGGTTCGCGGGCGAGCAGATATAGGCCGCCGCGACGCGGTTCAGAACGTCAGCAGAAAGTGACGTGTAATCAGGCAGATAACCATTGTCGCGCGTGGCCGAAACAAAGACAGGTTCGGCCCTGACCGAGATCGCGCCGATCATGTAGACCTGGTAAAACGGGTTGGGCATCAGGATAACAGGTTGTTTTCCCTGCTTTTCCTCGGGCACCAGCGCCATGCAGGCGTTATAAAGCCCCTCGCGCGTGCCATTGAGCGCCATCACCTGGGTCTCGGGGTCAAGCGTCACGCCATAGCGGCGGTGCAGCCAATCGGTGATCGCGCGGCGCAGTTCGGGGGTGCCTTCGTTGGGCGGATACTGCCCGAAACCGGCCACTTCGTTCACCAGTATCTCTTTGATCCAGATGGGAAAATCGTGCTTGGGCTCGCCAATGGTCATATGGCGCACGGGGCCGCCCGCTGGATGCGGGTCAAGCAGCGCGCGCAGGCGCGGGAACGCATAGGCCGGTAGGTTCGAAAACCGCTCGGGGAACATTGGTAACTGCCTCAAGATGCGGGGTCTTTAGCGCCCCGATTTGCGACCAAGTTACAGAACAGGCCGCACCCCGTCCAGAAAAACGAGCGGGTCGGCGCGGGGTTGTGGCATTTCAGACAGCCCGCTTTTGGCCATACACATCCCATGCACATTGCATGCACATCCTATGCATATGCCGGTGCATATCGCGCACGGCACCGCCCACGCACGAAAAAGGCGCCCGACCGCGTCGGACGCCCTTGCCCTGTCCCGCGCCGGGGATCAGTTGCAGCGGCTTTCGGCCTCTTCCAGCGCGGCGGTAAAGCCCAGCAGCGAAAACGTGTCTTTCGTCGTGGTTCCGCGCGACGAACGCGCCGTCAAAATGGCGCTGGCGCCGCGTTTCATCGCAGTGATGATCTTGGCGTCATCGGCGGTCGAGGCGGGCCAGGCCCACTCGCCCTCGGTGAACAGCTCGAACTCGTTGCCGTCGATATTCAGGTTGACGGTCGAGCCGCTGGCAAAGGGATAGCCGCCGGTAAACCCGATCTGGCCGGCCACGTTCGCCGCGGGCCGGTAGAAGGCCATGAACAGGATTTCGCCCCGGCGCACCGACACCACGCGCCCGTCGCGTGTGTTGACCGTTTCCTTGGGCGAGGACACGGCCCAGCATTCCTTGGGATCTGTGTCTTCAAACACGCTCCAATCCGTTTTGGCGGCAACCTGATTGTCGCTTGTTTCCTGCGCCCATGCGCCAGACCCCGCCAACACCATTGCGGCGCAGGCCAGACCCTTCGCAAACCGTGATACCATGTGACCAGCCTCCAGCTGTTCCGTTAGCCTCAATTCCACGATGCCGCTTGTTTTAGCTTTGCTCTTGCGGCACCAATCCGTCTCGACATTGCGACATTAGCGTGAAATCCGCCACCGGCGAAAGGGCCATTGGCGAATTTTCGCACAGACGTGAAGGAGCGCGAATTATGGCCGATCCGGTGGATTTGGTCGAGCTGTGGCGCGGCCCGTTTCTGGAAAGCGTGCATCGCGGCCATGCGGTGATCTGCGACGACAGCGGCCAGATCGTGCAGGCCTGGGGCGACCCGGCCGCGGTGGTGTTGCCGCGCTCGTCATCCAAGATGATCCAGGCGCTGCCGCTGATTACCAGCGGCGCGGCCGCGGTGCACGGGCTGGGGCCGCAGCATTTCGCGCTGGCCTGCGCGTCGCACAATGCGGCAGCCATTCACGTGGACGCGGTGCAAGCCTGGCTGGATCAGTTGGGAAAGGGCGACGATGATTTCCGCTGCGGCCCGCAAGAGCCGCGCGATATCGCCCTGCGCGACGAATTGATCCGCGCAGGCCAAAGCCCCTGCCGCATCCACAACAACTGCTCGGGCAAGCATGCCGGATTCTTGACCCTGGCCGACCACCTGGGCGCTGGCCCCGATTACGTCGATCCCGACCACCCGGTGCAACAAGCGGTGAAAACCGCGTTCGAAGAGGTGACAGGTGAACCCACGCCCGGATTCGGCGTCGATGGATGTTCGGCCCCGAATTTCGCCACGTCGCTGCACGGCATGGCCCGCGCGATGGCGTTTTTCGCAGCCCCCCCGCCCAAGGCCGGCAGCCAGGGCTGCGCGGCGGCCGCGCTGCGCGACGCCATGATCGCCCATCCCGATCTGGTCGCGGGCGAGGGCCGCGCCTGCACCGAGCTTATGCGCGCCTGCGACGGGCGCGTGGCGCTGAAAACCGGGGCCGAGGCGTTTTTCATCGCCATCATCCCCGAAAAGAAGATGGGCGTAGCGTTGAAGATCGTCGATGGCGGCACCCGCGCCGCGGAATGCGCCATTGCCGCGATCCTGATCCGGCTGGGCGTTCTTGATCCGGCGCACCCGGTGGCGGGCCGGTATGTCAACGCGCCCATCCGCAATTGGGATGGTCTGGAAACAGGGGTGATGCGGCCGGCGGCGGCGCTGGCGTGATCAGGCGGCGCTGAAATCGGTGCGGGCATAACCCTGCAGGAACAAAAGCGCGGTCAGATCGCCGTGGTTGATGCGCACCTCGCATTCCGCCGCGACCGAGGGTTTGGCGTGCAGCGCCACGCCCGTGCCGGCCAGGTGCAACATGCCCAGGTCGTTTGCGCCGTCGCCCACGGCAATCACGTCGGCATGGGCCAGGCCCAGCCGGGCGGTGATCTGTTCCAGCGCCTCGACCTTGGCCTGGCGGCCCAGGATGGGACGGGCCACATCGCCCGTCAGCGTGCCGTTTTCGATCAGCAGGGTGTTGGCGCGATTTTCGTCGAAACCCAGATGCGCCGCCACCTGGGCGGTAAAGGCGGTGAACCCGCCTGACACCAGCGCGGTATAGGCGCCGTTGGCCTTCATCGTGGCCAGCAATTCGGGCCCGCCCGGCATGTAGGTGATGCGCGTTTGCAGAACCCGGTCGATCACGTCGGCGTTCAGGCCGCGCAGCAGGGCCACCCGCTCGGTCAGGGCGCCTTCGAAATCCAGCTCGCCATTCATGGCGCGGGCGGTGATATCCTTGACCCGTTCGCCCACGCCGGCCTCGTCGGCCAGTTCGTCGATGCATTCCTGCTGGATCATGGTGCTGTCCATGTCGGCCAGCAGCATTTTCTTGCGGCG
>JAASTF010000335.1 GCA_021767525.1 Paracoccaceae bacterium | reverse complement strand
GTCACGCAAAACGGCGTGCCCTTCATGCAGCCCGACGAGCTGACCAACACCATGCGCGCTTTCGAGGCGCTGTTTGCCGATGCCACCTGTTACATGGCGACGATCCCCACCTATGCGGGCGGGCCGATGGCCTTCGGCTGGGGCACCGATGGCGATGCGCGCGTCACGCCGCTCGATGTGCTGAAGGATCGGTTCGCGGACTCGGGGCTCGATCCGTTCTACTACACGCCCGAGGTGCACCAGGCCGCCTTCGCCTTGCCGCGATACGTGGCGAAACTCCTGCCCTGATCTTCATCTTGCCCGGAAAACTCCGGGGGGTGAATTGGGCCGCAGGCCCAAGAGGGGGGCAGCGCCCCCCTGCCCCGGCCGCCGCGCTCAGCGCGGCGGAATGGAATAGGTCATCGAGGCCCGCGCCACCGGCTGCTCCATCCCGTCCGAAAACATCAGCACATCGCCCACGGCCAAAACCCTGCCCAATTTCAACAACTTGCACTTGGCGATCATGTCCTTGCCGGCCGCCGGCTTACGCATGAAATCGATGCTGCCATTGGTCGTCACCGCCAATCCCTGCGGCCCGATCATCGCCAGAACCGCCAGGTAAATCGCACAATCCGCCAAGCTGAACATCGAAGGCCCCGACACCGTCCCCCCCGGCCGCAGGTGTCGGTCGGCCACTTTCAGGCGCAGATCGATCTCCATCGGGGCCAGGCGATCGATGGCGAAGTCATTGGAAACCTGTGGAAATTCCTGCATCATAAAGGCCTGCAACTGGCCTGCGTCCATTTTCAGACTCATCTTGTCCTCCGTCCCTCATTGGCCCTAGGGTTGGCCGGAATTGGATGGGAGGACAAGATGGCCCTGCTGGAACGTCACGACACGAACGCGGTCGCGCATCTGACGATGAACGCGCCCGAGAAACTGAACGCGCTTAGCGACGGGATGCTGGCCGCGCTGCAAGAGGAATTCGGCCGCCTGATGGACGACACTTCGATCCGCGCGGTGGTCATCAAGGGCGCAGGCAAGGCGTTTTGCGCCGGTCACGACCTCAAGGAAATGACCGCCGGCCGCCAGGCCGAGGATGGCGGCAAGGCTTATTTCAAAGACCTTTTCGACCGCTGCGCAAAAATGATGACCACGATCCGCAAGCTGCCCCAGCCGGTCATCGCCCAGCCGCACGGCATCGCCACCGCAGCAGGGTGCCAGCTGGTCGCCAGCTGCGACATGGCCGTGGCCGCCGAAGGTACGAAATTCGGCGTAAATGGCGTGAATATCGGGCTTTTCTGCTCGACCCCCATGGTCGCGCTCAGCCGCAATATCCCGCGCAAGCAGGCGTTCGAGATGCTGACCACGGGCCAATTCATTCCCGCCGAAAAGGCGCTGGAGCTGGGCCTTGTGAACCGCGTCGTGCCCGCCGATCAGCTGGAGGCCACCACGACCGAGCTGGCCGAAACCGTCGCCGCCAAACTGGGTGCCGCGGTCAAGATCGGCAAAGAGGCGTTCTATAACCAGATCGAAATGAGCGTCGACGACGCCTATGAGTACACCGGCGACGTGATGGTGCAGAACATGCTGTATCGCGACACCGCCGAAGGCATCGCCGCCTTCCTGGAAAAGCGCCCGCCGGATTGGCAGCAATAATCGCGATGCGGCGCTGTTTCCGCAGCAGCGCCGCATAATTTCCACATTTGCCCTTTTTCTGCCTCAATTGCTTTTGCTATACCCTTGATCAACGGGGCACGAGTTCAACAGGGCCTCGGCGTCAGAATGCGTAAGTGGGTTACTGCCGGGCTTGCCGGTTTCATGTCTCTCCTGGCCAGCCTCTCACTGGCCGCCGATCTTCCCCGGTCAGTAACCCACGGCGATTTTCCCAAACACGACATCGACGGCATCCTTTTGGGCCGTGACCTGTTCTACGATCCCGTCCTTTCGGGCAATCGCAACATCGCCTGCGCCACCTGCCACCATCCGCGCCACGGCAGCAGCGATGCAATGTCGCTGGGCTTGGGCGAAGGGGCCGATGGGTTGGGCCCGTCGCGCCGCCTGCCCGCGGGGAGCACCGTGCCCGCGCGCATCCCGCGCAACGCGCCGGCCCTTTGGAACCTGGGCGCGCGCGAATTCACGGTGATGTTTCACGATGGCCGCACGATGGCCGATGCGGCCGCGCCGTACGGCATCGCCATGCCCGATGGCTTCGCGCTGGAACGCGCCCTGCCCTCGGCCCTGGCCGCGCAGGTGATCCTGCCCATGCTCTCGTCAGAGGAGATGGCGGGCCAGCCGGGCGAAAACCCGGTGGCCAACGCGGTATCAGACAGCCGCATCAGCGATGCTTGGGCGCAGATCGCCGCCCAGGTGGCCACGATCCCAAACTATGACATGCGGATCAGGCGGCAGAACGGCGACCAGCCACCGCATATCGCAGATGTCGCGCAGGCGCTGGCCGATTTCATCGCCTTCGAATTTCGCGCAACCGACAGCCCGTTCGACCGCTTCCTGGCCGGTGACGAAACCGCGCTGACGCCCGCGCAGGCGCGGGGTATGGGCCTGTTTTACGGGGCGGCGGGGTGTGCCACCTGCCATTCCGGGCCGTTTCAGACCGATCACGGGTTTCACGCCATCGGCATGCCGCAGCTGGGCCCGGGCAAGGAAGCGGGCGGTCAGGATCGCGGGCGGCATTACGTGACGGGCGATCCCGCCGATCTGTATCGTTTTCGCACGCCATCATTGCGCAACGTGGCGCTGACCGCGCCCTACGGTCACGCCGGCGCCTATCCCACGCTTGAGGATGCGGTGCGCCACCATCTTGACCCGGTGGCCGGGCTGATGCGCTATCAACCCGCGCAGGCCGCCCTGCCCGACACGCAGGGGCTGGCAGACGATTGGGCAATGATGAACGACCCCGCCCAGCGGATCGAGATAGCCGCCGCCATCGAACTGAACCCCACGCCGCTGTCCGAGGCAGAGCTGGCCGACCTGCTGGCGTTCCTGGATGCGCTGACCGATCCCGCTGCGGCCGCAGGACGCCTGGGTGTGCCGAATGCCGTGCCCTCGGGCCTGCCGGTGCCGCGCTGACCCTTTCCAAACGCGCGCCAATCCCCTAGATGGCAGCTTATGGACAAGACATTGCATATCATCGGCGGCGGGATGGCCGGATCCGAGGCCGCCTGGCAGGCCGCGCAGGCAGGCATCGACGTGGTCATCCACGAAATGCGCCCCGAGGTCGAAACCTTTGCCCATCGCACCGGCGACCTGGCGGAAATGGTCTGTTCGAACTCGTTTCGCTCGGACGATGATGAACAAAACGCCGTGGGCCTGCTGCACTGGGAAATGCGCCAGGCGGGCGGGCTGATCATGCAAACCGCAGACCGCCACCGCCTGCCCGCGGGTGGCGCGCTGGCTGTCGACCGCGATGCCTTTTCCGCCGACGTGACCGCGCGGCTGACCGCCCTGCCGAATGTCAGCGTCAGCCACGAGGAAATCACCGAGCTGCCCGAGAATGGCCTCTGGATCATCGCCACCGGGCCGCTGACCTCGGGCGCGCTGGGGCAGGCCATCGCGCGCGAAACCGGGGCCGAAAGGCTGGCCTTTTTCGACGCCATCGCCCCCATCGTCTATGCCGACAGCATCGACATGAACACCGTCTGGGCGCAGTCGCGCTATGACAAGGGCGACACGGAAGACGAGCAAAAGGCATATCTGAATTGCCCGATGACCAAGCCGCAATACGAGG
>JAASTF010000051.1 GCA_021767525.1 Paracoccaceae bacterium | reverse complement strand
GTGTCGACCCAAGAAATCAAGTTCGAATGCAACGATTGCCAGGTCTATTATGGCGACACCCACGCCATCAAAGACGTAAGCGTGTCCATCGAAGACAAGACCGTGACCGCCTTTATCGGGCCGTCGGGCTGTGGCAAGTCGACCTTTCTGCGCTGCCTGAACCGGATGAACGACACGATCGACATCGCCCGTGTCGAGGGCACGTTCCTGCTGGACGGCGAAGACATCTATGACGCGCGCGTCGACCCGGTGCAACTGCGCGCCAAGGTGGGCATGGTGTTCCAGAAACCCAACCCGTTTCCCAAGTCGATCTATGACAACGTGGCCTATGGCCCCAAGATCCACGGCATGGCCAAGAACAAGGCCGAGCTGGACGAGATCGTGGAAAAGGCCCTGCGCCGCGGCGCGATCTGGGACGAGGTCAAGGACCGGCTGGATGCGCCGGGCACGGGCCTGTCGGGGGGGCAGCAACAGCGCCTGTGCATCGCGCGCGCCGTGGCGACCGAGCCCGAGGTGCTGCTGATGGACGAGCCGTGCAGCGCGCTTGACCCCATCGCCACCGCCCAGGTCGAGGAATTGATCGACGAACTGCGCCAGCAATATTCGGTGGTGATCGTCACCCACTCGATGCAGCAGGCCGCGCGGGTCAGCCAGAAAACCGCGTTCTTCCATCTGGGCAACCTGGTGGAATACGGCCAGACCAGCCAGATCTTCACCAACCCCGAAGATCCCCGCACCGAAAGCTACATCACTGGCCGGATCGGCTGAGGGAGCACGCGACATGCAAGACAAGCATCAACATATCTCTTCGGCCTTCGACCGCGACCTGGAAACCATCCAGGCGCGGATCATGAAGATGGGCGGCTTGGTGGAAGAGGCCATTCTGGACGCCGCTCGCTCGCTTGAAGATCGCGACGAGGAACTGGCCGAGAAGGTCCGCAAGGGCGACCGCGCGATCGACGACCTGGAAGAGGCGATCAACGAAGAGGCCGCCCGCGTCATCGCCCTGCGCGCGCCCACCGCGATCGACCTGCGCGTGGTTCTGAGCGTTATGAAGATCAGCGCCAACCTGGAGCGCATCGGCGACTATGCCAAGAACATGGCCAAACGCACCGGCGTTCTGGTGCAGATGCCACCGATCAACGGCGCCCATGCCGCGCTGCGTCGGATGGCGCGCGAGGTGCAGCTGATGCTGAAGGATGCGCTGGATGCCTATATCCAGCGCGATGCCGACCTGGCGATGGACGTGATCCACCGCGACCACGACGTGGACCAGATGTACAACGCGCTGTTCCGCGAATTCCTGACCTTCATGATGGAAGACCCGCGCAACATCACCGCCTGCATGCACCTGCATTTCATCGCCAAGAACACCGAGCGGATGGGCGACCACGTGACCGCCATCGCCGAGCAGACCGTGTACCTGATCACCGGCGAGATGCCCGATGAAAACCGGCCCAAGGCGGATGCGACCTCGATGGGTGTCGAGGCGGAGTAACCTGTGATGAGCGCCGATCAACCCACCGTTCTGCTGGTCGAGGACGAACCCGCGCAGCGCGAGGTTCTGGCCTATAACCTCGAGGCCGAGGGGTTTCGCGTGACCAGCGCCGACAATGGCGAGGATGCGCTGCTGCTGGTTGACGAGGAAAACCCCGATATCATCGTGCTGGACTGGATGATGCCGAACCTGTCGGGGATCGAGGTGTGCCGGCGGCTGAAAATGCGCCCCGAAACGCGCAGCGTGCCGATCATCATGCTGTCGGCGCGGTCGGAAGAGGTGGATCGCGTGCGCGGCCTGGAAACCGGGGCGGACGATTACGTGGTCAAACCCTATTCCATTGTCGAGCTGATGGCCCGCGTGCGGGCCCAGCTGCGGCGCACGCGGCCGGCGGCGGCGGGCTTGCGGCTGGAATATGGCGATATCGTTCTGGATGCCGAAACCCACCGGGTCACCCGTGCGGGCGAGGCGCTGAAACTGGGCCCGACCGAGTTTCGGCTGCTGTCGACCTTCATGGAAAAGCCGGGCCGGGTCTGGAGCCGAGAGCAACTGCTGGACCGGGTCTGGGGGCGGGATATCTACGTCGATACCCGCACGGTGGACGTGCATATCGGGCGGCTGCGCAAGGCGTTGACGGTGCATGGCGGCGACGATCCGCTGCGCACGGTGCGCGGCGCGGGCTACGCGTTGGGATAAGCGGTTTCGGACCGGCTGCGCCGATCCGACCGGGTTGGGGGGCTTTGCCCCCCGTCGCTGCGCGACTCCCCCCAGGATATTTATGGAGAGAGGAAGCAGGGCGATGCGCCTAGCGCGGCAACGAGTCGCCGTCTTCGGCCTGGGTGGCCATCCAGTCGCGAAAGGCGATCAGCGCGGGGCTGGCAGGGCCGGATTTCGGCCAGATCAGGTGGTAGGCGCCCGTGCTTTCCACCGGGCCGCCCCAGGCCGCGACCAGCCGGCCGGTGGCCAGGTCCTGCTCGGCCAAATAGGCCGGTAGCAGCGCCACGCCCAGCCCGTGCAGCGCGGCCTGTGTGATGGTGTTGAACTGGTCGTAGACCATGCCCGGTTGCGGGCGGGTTGTGATACCGTGGCGGCCCAGCCATTCGGCCCAGGCCTCGGGCCGGGTCTGGATATGCAGCAACGGCAGTTTCAGAATGTCTTGCGGGGTGTCGAGCGTGGCCTCGTCCAAAAGCTGGGGCGCGCATACCGGGATGACGCTTTCGGCGCGCAGGCGCAGCCCGTGGCAGTCAGATGGCGTTGCTGCACCGAAAAATATCGCCGCATCAAAGAGTTCGACGTCAAAGTTCACGCGGCCAAGGCTGGTGGACAGGTTCACCGTGACCTCGGGGTGGCGGCGGGTGAACTCGGGCAGGCGCGGCACCAGCCAGCGCATCCCGAAGGTGGGCAGGATCGCCAGGCTGACCGTGCCGACGCCTGTGGGCGTCGCGTGCAGGTGCAACCCGGCCTCGGCGATCTGGTGCAGGGCGCTGCGCACCTTGGCCACGTAATCGCCCGCGGCGGGTGTCAGGTGCATCCGCCGGCCGGCGCGTTTGATCAGGGGCGTGCCCAGCTGCTCTTCGAGTGTTTGCAATTGCCGGCTGACTGCGCTTTGCGTCAGGTTCAGCTCGGCCGCGGCGGCGGTGGCGCTGCCCAGCCGGTCGAGCGCTTCGAGCGCGCGCAGCGCGGTGATCGACGGAAGATAGCGGCGCGGCGCAAGCATGTATTCCAAAACCTCATGAGAAGATGCGGAAATCGCGGTATTCATGGCGTGGCCAGCGTGGTATTACAAGAAAAATGCATGAAGCCTGCGAATAGGAGAGATCAATGCTGGACGACAAACCCACCCTGCGCGCCAAGGACATGCCCGACCTGGGCCAATTCGACTGGGAAGATCCCTTTCGCCTTGAGGATCAGCTGACCGAGGACGAGCGCATGGTGCGCGACAGCGCCCGCAGCTATTGCGCCGAAAAGCTCCAGCCGCGCGTGCTGCAGGCGTTCCAGGAGGAAAGCACCGACCCGGCGATCTTTGCCGAGATGGGCGAAATGGGCCTGCTGGGCACCACGATCCCCGAGGAATATGGCGGCATCGGCGCGGGCTATGTGACCTATGGCTTGGTCGCGCGCGAGGTCGAGCGGGTGGATTCGGGCTATCGCTCGATGATGTCGGTGCAATCCAGCCTGGTGATGTATCCGATCTATGCCTATGGCAGCGAAGAGCAGCGTCAGAAATACCTGCCGAAACTGGCCAGCGGCGAATGGATCGGCTGTTTCGGCCTGACCGAGCCCGATGCCGGCAGCGATCCGGCGGGGATGAAGACCCGCGCGGTCAAGACCGATGGCGGTTATGTTCTGAACGGCTCGAAGATGTGGATTTCGAACAGCCCGATCGCGGATGTTTTCGTGGTTTGGGCCAAGTCCGAGGCGCATGGCGGCAAGATCCGCGGTTTCGTGCTGGAAAAGGGCATGAAGGGTCTGAGCGCGCCGAAGATCGAGAAGAAAATGAGCCTGCGTGCCTCGATCACCGGCGAGATCGTTATGGACAATGTCGAGGTGGGCGAGGACGCGCTGCTGCCGCATATCGAGGGTCTGAAAGGCCCGTTCGGCTGCTTGAACCGCGCCCGCTATGGCATCAGCTGGGGCGTGATGGGCGCGGCCGAGTTCTGCTGGCACGCCGCGCGGCAATACGGGCTGGACCGGCACCAGTTCAAGCGCCCGCTGGCGCAGACCCAGCTGTTCCAGAAGAAACTGGCCGACATGCAGACCGAGATCGCCCTGGGCCTGCAGGCCAGCCTGCAGGTTGGCCGCCTGATGGATCAGGCCAAGGCCGCGCCGGAAATGATCAGCATCGTCAAGCGCAACAACTGCGGCAAGGCGCTGGATATCGCGCGCATGTCGCGGGACATGCATGGCGGCAACGGCATCAGCCTGGAATTCGGCGTGATCCGCCACGCGGTGAACCTGGAAACCGTGAATACCTATGAGGGCACCCATGACGTGCACGCCCTGATCCTGGGTCGGGCGCAGACGGGGCTTCAGGCGTTCTTTTGATCGCTGAGCGTATTACAGATAAAGGGCCGTCCGCTTGGGCGGCCCTTTTCGTTTGAAAACCCGGCTGGAACCGCCGCGCCAAGGCGCGTATCACGGGGGCCGGAACCAGCAAGACGAGGCAAGCAATGGATCCGGCAACACGGGTGCACGAGGCGTTTCTTTCACGTATCAAGACGGGCGATCTGCCGGCTGTTCAGGGGCGCGCGGCCGATGCGGGGCTGACAGCCGACGATCTGCTGGCGCTGTTCCGGGCGCAGGTGACCAGCCGACAGCTGGATCGCATCGCGCGCGTGCTGCAATCGCGGGGGCAGGGGTTTTACACCATCGGATCCTCGGGGCACGAGGGCAACGCTGCCATTGCGCAGGCGCTGCGCGTGACCGACCCGGCCTTTCTGCATTACCGCGATGCGGCGTTCCAGATCGCCCGCGCGGGCCAGGTCGAGGGGCAGAGGCCGCTGTGGGACATGCTGCTGAGCTTTACCGCCTCGTCCGACGACCCGACCAGCGGCGGGCGGCACAAGGTGCTGGGGTCGAAGGCGCTGAACATCCCGCCGCAGACCTCGACCATCGCCAGCCATCTGCCCAAGGCGATGGGCGCGGCCTTTGCCATTGGCATGAGTCGCCGGATGCCGCCAGAGGCGCCGGAATGGCCCAGCGATGCGGTGGTGATGTGCAGTTTTGGGGATGCCTCGCTGAACCATTCGACCGCACAGGGGGCGCTGAACACAGCCGGCTGGACGGCTTATCAAGGCACGCCGCTGCCGCTGCTGTTCGTGTGCGAGGATAATGGCATCGGCATCTCGGTCAAAACCCCCAGGGGCTGGGTGGCCGACAGCCTGAAGGCGCGGGCGGGGCTGGAATATTTCACCTGCAACGGGCTGGATATCGTCGACACCTACGCCACCGCCAAGCGCGCCGCTGATTGGGTGCGCGCGCGCCGCAAACCCGCCGTGCTGCACATGACCTGCGTGCGACTTTATGGACACGCCGGCGCGGATGTCGAAGCCGCCTATCGCCCAAAGGACGAGATCGCGGCGCAAGAGGCGAACGACCCGCTGATCCACACCGCCACGCGGCTGATGGCCGAGGGCTTGGCCGATGCCGATGGGGTGCTGAAGATCTACGATGACATCTGGGCCGAAACCGAGGCGCTGGCCGAAAAGGCCACAGCGCGGCCCAAGCTGAAGACAGCGCAGGATGTGATGGCCTCGCTCATCCCACCGAAACGCGACCTGCCGCGCCTGAACGGCCCGTCGGACGAAGAACGCGCGCAGATGTTCGGTGCGGCCGACTTGCGTGCGCTGGACGAACCCCAGCCGATGAACAAGTTGCTGAACCTTGGCCTGGCCGATCTGATGCTGGCCACGCCAGGCCTTGTCATGGCGGGCGAGGATATCGGCCGCAAGGGCGGCGTTTACGGCATTACAAAGGGGCTGCAGGCGCGGTTCGGGCCGGGGCGTGTGATCGACTCGCTTCTGGATGAACAGTCGATCCTGGGCCTGGCCATTGGCATGGCGCAGCAGGGCTATATCCCGATGCCGGAAATCCAGTTCCTGGCCTATCTGCACAATGCCGAGGATCAGATCAGGGGTGAGGCCGCGACCCTGCCGTTTTTCTCGAATGGCCAATACGCCAACCCGATGGTGCTGCGTATCGCAGGCCTTGGCTATCAGCGTGGGTTCGGCGGGCATTTTCACAATGACAACTCGCTGGCGGTGCTGCGCGATATTCCGGGCGTGATGATCGGCTGCCCCAGCACCGGCGCCGATGCGGTGGCGATGCATCGCGCCGCCGTGCGCATGGCGCGAGAGCAGGGCCGCGTTGTCGTCATGGTCGAACCGATTGCGCTGTACCCGATGCGCGACCTGCTGGACGAGGGCGATGGCGGCTGGCTGACGCGCTACCCCGAGGCCGGGGTGGAAGTCGCCCCGGGCGATCTGGGCGTGCATGGCGACGGCAGCGACCTGGCTATCGTGACCTATGGCAACGGCCATTACCTGTCGCGCCAGGCGCAGGCGCGGTTGGCCGATCAAGGTATCAAGGCGCGGGTGGTCGACCTGCGTTGGCTGGCACCGCTGGATGCGGGCGCGATCATGGCCGCTGTCCAGGGCTGCGATCGGGTGTTGATCGTCGATGAATGCCGCCGCACCGGCAGCCAGTCCGAGGCGCTGATGGCGCTGATGGTCGAACAGGGCCGCGCCGATGCCCGCCGTATCACCGCCGAGGATTGCTTTATCGCCACCGGACCCGCCTACGCCGCCACGCTGCCCTCGGCCGACGGGATCGTGGCCGCCGCAAGGGATCTGTGCGGATGACCGGCAACCTTTGGGAGGCTACCTGCGCCGAGGCCGTGCCCGACACCCAGCTGACCGGCGATCATACCGCCGACCTGGTGGTGATCGGCGGCGGCTTTACCGGCTGCGCGGCGGCGTTGGAGGCCGCGCAGGCAGGCGCAAAGGTTATCGTGCTCGAGGCGGAAACCGTGGGCCACGGTGGCTCGGGCCGGAATGTCGGGCTGGTCAATGCGGGGCTGTGGCTGCCGCCCGACCAGGTCGAGGCCAAGATGGGCGCCGATGCCGGCCAGCGCCTGAACGCCGCGCTGGCGCAGGGGCCGGGGCAGGTGTTCGACCTGATCGACCAGCACGGCATCGCGGCCGAGGCGATGCGCGCGGGCACGCTCCATTGCGCCCATGCGCCGAAGGCCCGCGCCGAGTTGACCGACCGCCATCGCCAGCAGGCCGCGCGCGGTGCTCCGGTGACCTTGCTCGATGCGGCTGCCGCGCGCGACCGGCTGGGCAGCGACCGCGTTCACGGTGCTTTGCATGATGCGCGGGCGGGCACGGTGCAGCCGATGGGATATGTGCGCGGCCTCGCGCGGGTGGCGGCGGGGGTCGGCGCGCAGATCATGCAGGGCGCCACCGTTTCGGCCATCGCGCGCGACGGCGACGCATGGCGCGTCGAGGCCGCCGGGCTGCGCGTGCGGGCGGGCGCGCTGTTGTTGGCCACCAACGCCTATCATCGGCCCACGAAAGGTGCCGATCTGCCGCCGATGACGCCGGTGAACTTCTTTCAACTGGCGACCGCGCCGCTGTCGTCGAACGTGGCGGGCAGCATCCTGCCGCAGGGCGAGGGCGCGTGGGACACCGGGCTGATCATGACCTCTTATCGCAAAGACGCGGCGGGTCGCCTGATCCTGGGCGCGATGGGCAAGCCCGACGCGGTAGGCCTGCACCGCGCTTGGGCCGAGCGCGCGCTGGCGCGGCTGTTTCCACAGGCGGCGGGGGCAGAGTTGCAGCATTTCTGGTCAGGCCGCATCGGGATGAGCGGTGACAAGATCCCCAAGATCCTGCGGCTGGGGCAGGGCGGTTTGGCGGTGTTCGGCTATTCGGGCCGAGGCATCGCGCCGGGCACGGTGCTGGGCCGGGCTTGCGCGCGGGCGCTGTTGTCTGGCGACGAGTCGGACCTGCCGCTGGCGCCGGTCGACCGGCACAACGAAAGCTGGACCGTGATGCGCGGGCTGTATTTCGAGGCCGGCGCAAGGCTGCTGCACGGGCTGGGCGGGCGATTTTGACCCCTTGAAACGCAAAGGGGCCAGCCCACAGGCCGGTCCCATCGTCGCAACCTAACCTCTACGACGCGTGGTCATAGGCCCGCTCGCCGTGGGCCGAGATATCAAGCCCGTTATGCTCGGTTTCCTCGTCCACGCGCAGCGGCGTCACCAGGCTGACCAGCTTGGCCAGCACCACGGTCACCACCACGGTAAAGACGCCCACGATGGCCAGGCTGCCAAACTGTGCGGCCCAGCTGCCCGCGCCGAAAGCGGCGATCATGATCGTGCCGAAAATGCCGCCCACGCCATGCACGGCGAACACATCCAGCGTGTCGTCGATCTTCAGCCGCTCGCGGATCAGCACGACGGCCTCTTGGCACAGGATGCCGGCCACCGCGCCGATCACCAGCGCCTCGATCGGGCCGACAAAGCCACTGGCCGGGGTGATCGAGGCAAGGCCGGCGATGGTGCCCGTGACCATGCCCACCAGGCTGGATTTGCCGAACTTCAAACGCTCCCACAGCGCCCAGGTCAGCGAGGCGGTCGCGGCCGAGATATGCGTGACGGTCAGCGCCATCGCCGCGCCGCCATCGGCGGCCAACTGGCTGCCGCCGTTGAACCCGAACCAGCCGACCCACAGCATGGCTGCGCCGATAAAGACGTAACCGGGATTGTGCGGCGGGGTGGTGGCGTTCTTGCGCGCGCCCAGCATCACCGCCAGCACCAGCGCGGCCAGACCGGCGGTTTCATGCACCACGATGCCGCCCGCGAAATCGCGCACGCCGATCTCGCCGAAAATGCCGCCATCCGCCAGGAACCCGCCGCCCCAGATCCAATGCACCACCGGCGCATAGCACAGAAGCATCCACAGCCCCGAAAAGATCACGACAAAGCCGAAACCGATCCGTTCGACATAGGCGCCGACGATCAGGGCAGGGGTGATGATGGCGAATGTCATCTGGAAGGCAAAGAACAGAACCTCAGGCAGGGTGCCCGACAGGCTGTCGGCATCCACGCCCAGCAGGAACATCTTGCCCAGACCACCCCAATAGGCGCCGCCATCCCCAAAGGCGATGGAATAGCCGACGGCAAACCACAGCACGCTCATCAGGCAGGCGATGGCATAGCAATGCATGAACACGCTCAGCACGTTGCGCGCGCGCACCAGCCCGCCATAGAACAGGGCAAGCCCCGGAAGTGTCATGAATAGAACCAGCGCCGTTGCGACGATGATCCAGGCGGTATCGGCTGCGTTCATCTTGCGTCCCCTTCCCAGTGTTTTTCACGGTTGCGGGGATGAAGCGCATTCATTTCGCCAAGGAAAGCGGCAGATGGCCAGCAAGGCGCATAAAACAAGGGCAGTTTTGCAAATGCCCGGATAGAGGGCGTAAAATGCAGCGCAATGCCCTATAAATAGGCAGTTATTGAATGGTCGACAGCAGCAGCTGCAGCGCGTGATCGCGCGCGGCCGTTCGCACCTTGGCGCGGCCTTGCGCCCCGAATTCGACCGTTTCAACGCGGGTTTCGGCGCCCTTGACGGCCAGCCCGAAACACACGCGCCCCTCGGGTTTGTGCTCGGACCCGCCGGGGCCGGCGATGCCGGTGATGGCCACGGCGACCTGGGCCGCGGAATGGCTCAGCGCGCCCTCGGCCATTTCGCGTGCCACCTCTTCGCTGACAGCGCCATGTGCCGCAAGGGTGTTAGGCGACACGCCCAGCATCTGTTCCTTGGCGGCATTGGTATAGGTAACGAACCCGCGTTCATAAACGGTGGACGAGCCCGCAACATCGGTGATCGCCGCCCCCACCATCCCGCCGGTGCAGGATTCGGCTGTGGCGATCATCCAGCCGCGGTCGCGGTAGACCTCCAGTATCTGCTTGGGCAGGCTCACATCAGCACCCCATGCGCCAGTGCGGCCAGAACCGATACGCCGATGGCCGCGAAAACGCCCGCCCACAAGTCATCCAGCATCACACCCATCGCGTCGCCCCGTGCGTCGGCGTGGCCGACCAGCCAGGGTTTCCAGATGTCGAACAGACGAAACAGCACGAAGGCCCCGATCCACCCGGGATACAGCGCCAGCAGATCGATCCCCATCATGCCCGCGCCATAGACCACCGGGTAAAGCGCGATCCACTGGCCCACCACCTCGTCCACCACTATCTCTGACGGGTCGTGATCGTCCTGGCCCCGCGTTTGCGCCTGCGTGGCCCAAAGCCCGGCGAAAAACACCAGCGTCGTGGCGATGACCAGCCCGATAAAGCCGGTGTAGCTGCCGATGACCCAGGCCAGCGGCAACGCGGCAAGCGAGCCCCAGGTGCCCGGCGCAGGCCGCAGGTAGCCCACGTAGAACACGGTGGCGATCAGGCGGCTCATGACGCCACCAGCGCGGCTGTGGCGATGGCGGCGATGCCCTCCTCGCGGCCTGTAAAGCCCAGCCGCTCGGATGTGGTGGCCTTGACCGAAATGCGCGCGGCCTCGACGCCCATGATCTGCGCCAATGCTGCCTGCATGGCATCGGCATGAGGGCCGATCTTGGGCCATTCGCAAACCAGCGTGCAGTCGACATTGGCAATGGCAAAGCCCATCTGCCCCGCCAGCTCGACCGCGTGGCGCAGGAATATCCGGCTGTCCGCGCCTTTCCATTGGGGGTAGCTGGGTGGGAAATGCCGGCCGATATCGCCCTGCGCCAGCGCGCCATAAATCGCGTCGGTGATGGCGTGCATCCCCACATCGGCATCTGAATGTCCCTGCAAGGCGCGGTCATGCGGCACCCTGACGCCGCACAGGACCACGTGATCGCCCGGGCCAAAGCGGTGCACGTCATAGCCGTTTCCAAGACGGATATCGGGGGCCTGCATCTGTTGTCCTTTCAGTATCGCGGCCGCGCGGGCGAAATCCTGCGGGCGCGTGATCTTGATATTGTCGTCCGAGCCTTCGGTGATCGCAACCGCGATCCCGGCAGCGCGGGCCACCTCGACATCGTCCGCCGCGCCGCCGGGATGGGCGCGATGCGCGGCAAGGATCGCGTCGAAATGAAAGCCCTGCGGCGTCTGAGCGCGGAAAAGGCCCTCGCGCGATTGGGTGCCGGTCACCGTGCCGTCACCGCGCCACAGAGCGTCGGTCACGGGCAGGCCCGGCGCAGCGCCCGTATGGGTTTCCAGCGCATCCAGAACCGCGCCGATCACATCGGCCGTCACGCAGGCGCGGGCCACGTCATGGATCAGCACCCGCGTCACACCGCGCCCCGCCAGCGCCTCAAGACCCGCGCGCACCGATGCGTCGCGCGTGGCCCCGCCTGGCACGGTTTCGATGCCTGCCGGGGCATGGTCTGTGTCATCGGGATTGATGACCATCAGCACGTGGTCGATGTGTGGATGCGCGGCAAAGGCCGACAGCGTCCAGTCGGCCACGCGGCGACCGGCCAGCATTTGCCATTGCTTGGGCACATCGCCCCCGGCGCGGGTGCCGCGCCCGGCGGCGACGATCAGGGCTGCGGTGGTCATCGGTAACTCTCCCTGCTGCTTGCATAGGGGCTGGCGGGGCCAAGGGCAATCGGCCAGATTGCCCCAAGGGCATGCCTAAAAAATGGGCAATTGCGGCCGTGTGATGCAAAATGCGGCTTGGATTCGTTGTGATTTCCCGATGCCTACGGTAGCCAAGGACCAGTGCACAAGGTTTAGGCACATGACGCTGACCCTCGACAAAAGACCCATTGATCCGCCGGTGCTGCTGGCGCCGCTTGCGGGAATCACCGACCTGCCGTTCCGCGACCTTGTCACGCGGTTCGGGGCCGGGCTTGTGGTCAGTGAAATGGTGGCCAGCCAGGAAATGGTCGAAGCCAAGCAAAGCGTGCGCGACCGGGCCGAGTTGGGATTCGGCGTTGAAAACACCTCGGTTCAACTGGCGGGCCGCGACCCGCATTGGATGGCCGAAGCGGCGCGCATGGTGGCCGACAACGGGGCACGGGTGATCGACATCAACATGGGATGCCCTGCGAAAAAGGTGGTCGGCGGCCTGTCGGGCTCGGCGCTGATGCGCGACCTCAATCACGCCCTGCGCCTGATCGAGGCGGTGGCGGGCGCCGTTGACGTGCCCGTGACGCTGAAAACCAGGCTGGGCTGGGATGACAGCAGCCTGAACGCGCCAGAATTGGCCGCGCGCGCCGAAGGTGCAGGCGTGCGGATGATCGTGATTCACGGGCGCACACGCTGCCAGTTCTACAAGGGGCGGGCCAACTGGGAAGCGATCCGCGCGGTGAAAGAGGCCGTGACGATCCCCGTTGTGGCCAATGGCGATATCACCGACGCCGACAGCGCCGCGCAGGCCCTCGCGCAATCCGGCGCCGATGGCGTGATGATCGGGCGCGGCGCGCAGGGGCGGCCGTGGCTCTTGGCGCAGATTGCCCACTGGCTGGGCTATGGCACAGCGCCGGATATTCCGGATGGGGCAGAGCGAATAAAAATGATTTCAGACCATTACGAGGCAATGTTGATGTTCTACGGGCGTGATCTGGGCCTGCGTGTCGCGCGCAAGCACCTGGGCTGGTACATGGACGACCTGGGCACGGGCACCGAAATGCGCCGCCGCATCCTGACCAGCCGCGACCCCGACGAGGTGCTGGCCCTGTTGCCTGCCGCCGCCGAGAGTGAAAGGCGCGCCGCATGAGCCCTGCCATTCAAAGCGCCCTTTGGAGCTCGTTGCCGGTGCCCGGCTTGCTGGTCGACGCGCAGGACACGATCGCCGATCTGAACCCGGCAGGCGAAGGGTTTTTCAACGCTTCGGCCAAGACGCTGATCGGGCAGCCGGTCTGGGACAAGCTTGCCATCGACGCGCCGCTGGAAGAGGCATTCGCCCGCGCCCGGCAAGAGGGCACGCCGCTTTTCGTCAATGATGTCGACGTGGGCACGGGCGAGCGGGCGCCGCTGCAATGCAACCTTCAGATCGCGCCCTTGCAGGGGCACGAAGGGCATATGCTGTTCCTGATCGCTCCGCGCGAATTGGCCGGTCGCATGACGCAAAGCCACTCGGTCAAATCGGCGGCGAAATCCGCGATCGGCATGGCCGAGATGCTGGCCCATGAAATCAAGAATCCGCTGGCCGGCATCACCGGGGCGGCGCAGTTGCTTAGCATGAACTTGTCTGCCGAAGACCTTGAATTGACGGATCTTATCGTCAGCGAAAGCCGCCGCATCGTGAACCTGCTTGAAC
This sequence comes from Paracoccaceae bacterium, assembly GCA_021767525.1. Lineage (GTDB taxonomy): Bacteria > Pseudomonadota > Alphaproteobacteria > Rhodobacterales > Rhodobacteraceae > Lutimaribacter. The sequence continues at coordinate 1,304 of JAASTF010000051.1, read as the reverse complement.
AGGTCGAGCAATTCGGCAACCTGTCGGCCCCGGTCCGCAAGGCGGTGAACCTGCACGATGTTCTGGATCGCGCGCGGCGCTCGGCCTTGCTGGGCTTTGGCGCGCATATGAAGATCGTCGAGCAATACGACCCATCGCTTCCCCTGGCTCATGCCGACCCAGACCAGTTGCTGCAAGTCGTTCTGAACCTGTTGAAAAACGCATCCGAGGCCGCCGGAAAGACCAGCGGCACCATCACCTTGCGCACGTTTTTCGAACATTCCTTCCGGCTGCGGCGCAGCGACGGCTCGGGCCATTCTCTGCCTTTGCAGATCGAGGTGATCGACGACGGCCCCGGCCTACCCGACGACATTCGCGGCGATATTTTCGATCCTTTCGTGTCGGGCCGTGAAAACGGCACCGGGCTGGGCCTGGCGCTGGTCAGCAAGATCATCAGCGACCACGACGGTTGGATTTCGGTGAATTCCGTGCCGGGGCGCACGGTCTTTCGCATTTCGCTGCCACGCGCCCCCAAGGATGAAGAGGAGACATCGTAATGGACGGAACCGTTCTTGTTGCCGATGACGACCGCACGATCCGCACGGTGCTGACGCAGGCGCTGACGCGGGCGGGGTGCAAGGTTCATGCGACCAGCTCGCTGACGACGCTGATGCGCTGGGTGGGTGAGGGCAAGGGCGATGTCGTCATCTCGGACGTGATGATGCCGGACGGTAACGGCTTGGAAATGCTGCCGAAGATAGCCGAGGACCGCCCCGGCCTGCCGGTTATCGTGATTTCCGCGCAGAACACGATCATGACGGCGATCCAGGCCGCCGAGGCCGAGGCGTACGACTATCTGCCCAAGCCCTTTGACCTGCCGGACCTGATGAAGCGCACCGCCCGGGCGCTGGAAGCACGGCGGCGGACCGCGCCGGCGCGATCCGCCGAGGACAACGACCCCGGAGAGCGCCCGGACGAGCTGCCCCTGGTTGGGCGCACGCCGGCGATGCAGACGCTGTATCGCCTTGTCGCGCGCGTGATGAACACCGACCTTCCGGTTCTGATCACCGGTGAATCCGGAACCGGCAAGTCGCTGATCGCGCGCGCGATCCACGATTTCTCGGACCGGCGCACGTTGCCCTTTGTCACCGTTACGGCGTCGGACCTGGCCGATCTTGAAGGTCCGGCCCGCCTGCTCGCGCGGGTCAAGGGCGGCACGCTGCTGTTCGACGAGCTGGGCGACCTGGACATGGAGGCGCAGGCCCGCATCGTGCGGATGATGGACACACCCGGCGATCACGTGCCGCGCTTCATGGCGACCAGCC
>JAASTF010000334.1 GCA_021767525.1 Paracoccaceae bacterium | reverse complement strand
GGCGATGAAACCGGGCTGGACGAATTGCAGCGCATGGTGGGCACCCTGGCGCCGATGAAACGGTTGACCACGACATTTCGGTTCGAGCCGGGATCGACCAAGCTGGATGCGCAATCGCGCTCGAACGTCGAGCAGCTGGCCCGCGCGCTTGAGGCCGGCACCTATGACACCCGACAGCTGATGTTCGTGGGCTTTTCCGATGGCGAAGGCTCGGCCCGTATCAACCGGGAAATCTCTTTGCGGCGGGCCGAGGCTGTTCGTCGCGCCGTAACCGTGGCGGCCGAAACCGCGAATCTGACCCGGATCGGGCTGGAGGTCGACGCCTTTGGCGAGGCGATGCCGATGGCCTGCGACGACAGCGCCTGGGGCCGGCTGGTCAATCGCCGCGTCGAGGTTTGGGTGCGTTAAAGCAGCCCTTCGGCGCGAAAGCTAAGCTCGGTCGATTTTCCGATGATAAGGTGGTCGTGCAGGGTGATCGACAGCGCCTGCGCGGCGTGTTCGATCTGCTGGGTCATGGCGATGTCGGCATCCGACGGGGTCGGGTCACCCGAGGGGTGATTATGCACCAGAATCAAGGCGCTGGCGTTCAATTCCAGCGCGCGTTTCACGACCTCGCGCGGGTAGACGGGCACGTGATCGACGGTGCCGCGCGCCTGTTCTTCGTCGGCGATCAGCACGTTCTTGCGGTCAAGGAACAGCACGCGGAACTGCTCGGTCTCGCGGTGGGCCATGGTGGTATGGCAATAGTCGAGCAGTTGATCCCAACTGCTGACCACGTGGCGCTGCATCACCCGGGCGCGGGCCAGGCGCTGGGCCGCGGCCTCGACAATCTTGAGCTCGCAAATCACGGCGGGGCCGACGCCCTTGACCTCGGACAGGCGGGCCTGCGGGGCCGTGACCACGGCATTGAAATCGCCGAACTTTTCCAGAAGGGCGCGTGCCAGGGGTTTGACATCCTGTCGGGGGATCGCGCGAAACAGGACCAGTTCCAACAGCTCGTAATCAGGCATGGCCTGGGCGCCGCCATCGATGAAGCGCGCGCGTAGGCGTTTGCGGTGGTCCGCGATGTAAGAGGGCAGGCGCCCCGAGGGTAAAGGCGCCTGCACGGCCGCTTCGTCGGTATCGAACAGCGGCAAGGGCATTTCACCGAAAGCGTTGGCTGGATGCGTCATGGCCCAAGGATGCGCGCCGCCTGGTGAACAGGTGGTTAACGCAGGGCCAAAAACCGCCAAAAACGCCGCTCACACCACATGCACAACCCATGCACATTCCATGCATATTTCGGTTGCGCCCTGCGTGCCGTACCCCGCAGACGCGAAAAGGGCGCCGCCCGGGATTGGACAGCGCCCTTTTTGCGGGTGCCGAAGGCTGGAAAGTGGCCTTAGCCCTTCATCGAATCCCAAAAGCTTTTCACCGAGGAAAAGAAGCTTTTGCTTTCGGGGTTGTTGTCTTCGGACAGCGAGTCGAACTCGCGCAGCAGCTCTTTCTGACGGCTGGTCAGATTGACCGGCGTTTCTACGGCCAGCTCGATGAACATGTCGCCATGCCCACCGCCGCGCAGCGCAGGCATGCCCTTGCCGCGCAGGCGCATCTGTCGGCCCGACTGCGAACCGGCCGGAATTTTCACGCGGCTGCGGCCGCCGTCGATTGTCGGCACCTCGATATCGCCGCCAAGGGCCGCGGCGGTCATCGACACGGGCACGCGGCAAAAGAGGTTGGTGCCGTCGCGTTCAAAAATGTCGTGCGGCGTCACCTCGATAAAGATGTAAAGATCGCCCGACGGGCCGCCACGCATCCCGGCCTCGCCCTCGCCGGCCAGGCGAATGCGGGTGCCGGTTTCAACACCGGCAGGGATGTTGACCGACAGCGCGCGATCCTTTTCGACACGGCCCTGGCCACCACAGGTCTTGCAGGGGTTCTTGATCGTCTGGCCCAGGCCCGAGCAGGTCGGGCAGGTGCGTTCGATGGTGAAAAAGCCCTGCTGCGCGCGCACCTTGCCCATGCCCGAACAGGTGGGGCAGGTGGTGGGCTCGGCCCCGCCTTCGGCGCCCGAGCCGTTGCACGAGTCGCATTGAACCGAAGTGGGCACGTTGATCGTTTTCTGCAGGCCGTTGTAGGCCTCGTCCAGCGTGACGCGCAGGTTATAACGCAGGTCGGCCCCGCGCGCGGCGCGTTGCCGGCCACCAGCACCACCGGCGCCTCCCATGCCGAAAAGATCGTCGAAGATATCGGAAAAGGCGCTGGCGAAATCGCCCTGCCCGTGAAAGCCGCCGCCGCCAGGGCGCGGACCGCCGCCGCCCATGCCGCCCTCGAACGCGGCGTGGCCGTAACGGTCATACGCGGCCTTCTTGTCGGCGTCTTTCAGAACTTCGTAGGCTTCGTTCGCCTCTTTGAACTGCGCCTCGGCCTCGGGGTTGTCCGCGTTGCGGTCGGGGTGCAGCTCTTTGGCTTTTTTGCGGTAGGCTTTCTTGATCTCCTCGGGCGTGGCGCCCTTGGAAATGCCAAGCACATCGTAAAAGTCACGTTTTGCCATTGGGGGTCCCCCTTTGGCGGAACGAAAAGGGCCGGCCCGGTGCCCGGACCGGCCCTGATTGGTTCCGCAAAGCGCGCTTACTTGCGCTTGTCGTCGTCGAGATCTTCGAAATCGGCGTCGACGATGTCGTCGTCATCGGCATGGCCGCCGGCCTCGTCCGCGGCGGTGGGATTGTCCTCACCTTCCTCGGCCTGGGCCTTGTAGATGGCTTCGCCCAGCTTCATCGCCGCTTCGGTGACGTTCTGGATGCCCGACTTGATCTTGTCGGCATTGTCATTCTCCAGCTCGTCCTTGAGCGCGGCAATCGCCAGTTCGATCGCTTCGATCGTCGACGGGTCGACCTTGTCGCCGTGTTCTTCCATCGATTTCTCGGTGGAATGGATCAGCGACTCGGCCTGGTTCTTGGCCTCGACCAGTTCCTTGCGTGCCTTGTCGGCCTCGGCGTTTTCCTCGGCCTCTTTGACCATCTTTTCGATGTCGTCATCCGACAGACCGCCCGACGCCTGGATCGTGATCTTTTGTTCCTTGCCAGTGCCCTTGTCCTTGGCGCTGACCGAGACGATGCCGTTGGCGTCGATGTCGAACGTCACCTCGATCTGGGGCATACCGCGCGGTGCCGGCGGGATGTCTTCCAGGTTGAAGGCACCCAGCAACTTGTTGTCCGATGCCATCTCACGCTCGCCCTGGAAGACGCGGATCGTCACGGCCGACTGGTTGTCTTCGGCGGTCGAGAAGATTTGCGATTTCTTCGTGGGGATCGTGGTGTTGCGGTCGATCAGGCGGGTGAACACGCCGCCCAGGGTTTCGATACCCAGGCTGAGCGGGGTCACGTCAAGCAGGACCACGTCTTTCACGTCGCCTTGCAGAACGCCGGCCTGGATGGCCGCGCCCATTGCGACGACTTCATCGGGGTTCACGCCCTTGTGGGGCTCTTTCCCGAAGAACTTGGTCACTTCCTCGATGACCTTGGGCATGCGGGTCATACCGCCGACCAGCACAACCTCGTCAATGTCGCTGGCCGACAGACCGGCGTCTTTCAGCGCGGCCTGGCAAGGCTTCATCGAGGATTTGATCAGGTCGCTCACCAGGCTTTCCAGCTTGGCGCGGGTCAGCTTCATCACCATGTGCAGCGGCGTGCCGCTGTTCGGGTCCATCGCGATGAAGGGCTGGTTGATTTCCGTCTGGCTGGAGCTGGACAGTTCGATCTTGGCCTTTTC
>JAASTF010000333.1 GCA_021767525.1 Paracoccaceae bacterium | reverse complement strand
GTTCCTGTCGGGCATCAGCCACGAAATGCGCACCCCGCTGAACGGGGTGATCGGCCTGGCGGGGCTGCTGGCGCTGGATCGGCGCGTGGCCGAGGACAAGCGGCTGGCGGGCTATGTGACGGGCATCGAAACTTCGGGGCGCGAGTTGTTGCGGATCGTCGAAACCACCGTGGCCTTTTCCGAGATTGCCGGTCAAAACCGCGTGGCGCCCCAGGTGGCCGTTCCGCTGGCGCCGTTGGTCGCGGCGCTGGTGGCCGCGCATCGCGACCGGGCCCATGCCGCCGGGATCACCCTGCGCGTCGCCATCGACCGTGACGCGCGCGTGCTGGCCGATGCCGCGCTTTTGTCCGAGGTGCTGACCCTGCTGCTGGACAACGCCCTGCGCTATGCCGGGGCCGAGACACGGGTGACCATCGGCACGGCGCCGGTGCGGACCGGCTGGCTGCGGCTATGCGTGACGGATACCGGCCCAGGTTTTGCCACGACAGACCCAGACCAGGCCTTTGCCCCGTTCGAGCGGCTGGACCGGGCCGGCTCGACCAGCCTGGGCGCGGGGATGGGCCTGGCGGTGGCCCGGCTCAAGACCACGGCAATGGGCGGCCGCATCGGCATCACCCCCGGCCGAACCAGCGGTGCCGAGGTCTGGATCGACCTGCCACTGCCCCCCGCCGACGCACCCGGCGCGGCCCAAACGGCGGATCAGTCGCCGGTATCGGGGATGCGCGCGATCAGCTCCAGCACGTAAGGGCCCAGCCCTTCGACGACCTTTTCAACCCCTTCGGCATTGGGGTGGATGCCATCGGGCTGGAAATACTGCTGCATCTGGCCCAGCTCGGCGTCCTCGCCGAAGCCCACGAAAAAGCTGGGCGCCAGAAGCGTGTCGTATTTTTCGGCCATGTCGGGCCAGATCGCTTCGAAATCGCGCTTGTACTCGGGGCCGTAATTGCCCGGCGCCTGCATGCCGACCAGCAGAACCTGCACGCCGGCCTTGTCGGCCTCGGCCAGGATGCCGTCGATATTGGCGCGGGTGACGGCCGGGTCGGTGCCGCGCAGCATGTCGTTGCCGCCCAGCGCCACAATCATCGCATCCACCTGCGGCGTAAGCGTCCAGGCCACGCGCGACAGCCCGCCCGCGGTGGTGTCACCCGACACGCCCGCATTGACCACGCGCACCTCGTCCACACCGTTTTCGGCCAGCCAGGCGCGCAGTTGCGGCACGAACCCGTCCTGTTCCATCAGGCCATAGCCCTGCGTCAGGCTGTCGCCCAGCGCCACGATGGTCGGGCCGGTCATGCTGTGCGATCCTGCATGGGCGGGTGTGCCAATCGGCGCCTTGCCGATCAGGGCGGCGACCCCATATGCCATAAACAGCTTCAGAAACAGGCGTTTTTTCATGTCAGCAGACCCCGTGATTTCCCTAGAAGATGTGTGTTTGTCGCTGGATGGCAATGCAGGGCGCGTCGATATCCTTCATTCGATCACGCTGGATGTCCAGCGCGGGCAGACGCTGGGGCTGGTGGGGCCGTCCGGGTCGGGCAAGTCGTCGCTGTTAATGCTGATGGGCGGGTTGGAACGCGCCACTGGCGGCACTGTTGCGGTGCTGGGCCAGGATCTGACGGCGATGACCGAGGATCAGCTGGCGCGCTTTCGCCGCGGGCACATGGGCGTGGTGTTCCAGTCGTTTCACCTGATCCCGACGCTGACCGCGCTGGAAAACGTAGCGACACCGCTGGAACTGGCCGGCGTGCCGGATGCGATGGACCGCGCGATGGACGAGCTGCGCGCCGTGGGGCTGGAGGGGCGCGCCGGGCACTACCCGTCACAGATGTCGGGGGGCGAGCAACAGCGCGTGGCCTTGGCCCGCGCCGCCGCACCCCGGCCCGAGATTTTGCTGGCGGATGAGCCCACCGGCAACCTGGACGGGGCCAATGGCGCGGCGATCATGGAGATGCTGTTCGGCCTGCGCGACCGCCATGGTGCCACGCTGGTTCTGGTTACCCATGCGCCCGACCTGGCGGCACGCTGTGACCGGGTGGTGCACCTGACGGACGGTCGCATCGACGACGCGGCGGAGGCCGCGCAATGAGCCTGCCAACCGCCGCCCGTTTCGCCGCGCGCGAGCTGCGCGGCGGGTTGAAAGGATTCTGGATCTTCCTGGCCTGCCTCGCCCTGGGCGTGGCGGCGATTGCCGCTGTCGGCTCGGTCAGGGCATCGATCGAGGCGGGGCTGGCGCGCGAGGGCGCGGCCCTGCTGGGCGGCGATGCCGAGATGGAGTTCACCTATCGCTTTGCCACCGAAGACGAGCGCGCCTGGATGGCCGACACCGCGCTGGCCGTGTCCGAGGTGACCGATTTCCGGTCGATGGCCGTGGTCGAGCGCGATGGCGAGGTCGAGCGTGGGTTGACCCAGGTGAAATCGGTCGACGAGGCCTATCCGCTGATCGGCGCGGTGGAGTTAGAGCCCGCGATGCCGCTGGCCCAGGCGCTGGCGGGGCAAGACGGTCTGCCCGGCGGCGTGATGGCGCCCATCCTGGCCGACCGGCTGGGCTTGCACCCCGGCGACCGGTTCCGCCTGGGTGGACAGGATTTCGTGCTGATGGCGCGCCTGACGCGCGAGCCCGACAACGCGGGTGGCGGGTTCGGGCTGGGCCCGCGCACGCTGGTGGCAACCCAGGCGCTGGATGGCTCGGGCCTGTTGCAGCCCGGCACGCTGTTCGAGACGCAATACCGGCTGGACCTGCCCGAGGGCGCGGACCTGGCCGCGCTGGAAGCGCAGGCCAAGGCGCAATTCGCCGATAGCGGATTGCGCTGGCGCGATGCGCGCAACGGCGCGCCCGGCGTGGCCGAGTTCGTCGAACGCATCGGCGCCTTCCTAATCCTGGTGGGCCTGTCGGGGCTGGCCGTGGGCGGCGTCGGCGTATCGGCGGCGGTGCGCGCCTACCTGGCGCGCAAGACCGGCGTGATCGCCACGCTGCGCACGCTGGGCGCGGAACGGGCGATGATTTTCCAGACCTATTTCCTGCAGATCGGCGCGCTGTCGCTGCTGGGCATCGCGGCGGGGCTGGTTCTGGGCGCGGTGGTGCCGCTGCTGCTGGCACCTGTCCTGCAGGCACAATTGCCCGTGCCGGCGGTCTTTACCCTGCATCCCGCGCCTTTGGCCGAGGCGGCGGTGTACGGCATCCTGACGGCGCTGGTCTTTACCCTGTGGCCGCTGGCCCGGACCGAGGATATCCGCGCCGCCACCCTGTTCCGCGATGGCGGGCAGTCGGGCCGCGCCCTGCCCCGCGCGATCTGGGTGGCGCTGACCGTGCTGCTGTTGGCGGGGCTGGTGGGCGTTGCGGGGCTGTTTTCGGGCACTTGGCGGCTGACGCTGTGGACGGCGGGCGGGCTGCTGGCGGCGCTTTTGATGCTGGTCGTCACCGCCTGGGGCATCCGCGCGCTGGCGCGCGCAGCCCGCGTGGCCGCGCGGCCCCGCCCGGCGCTGCGTTGGGCGCTGGGGGCAATATCGGGCCGCGGGGCCGAGGCGGCCTCGGTCGTGTTGTCGCTGGGGCTGGGGCTGTCGGTGCTGGCCGCGGTGGGGCAGATCGATGGCAACCTGCGCGGGGCCATCGCGCGGGATTTGCCACAGCAGGCGCCGAGCTATTTCTTTCTTGATATCCAGCGCGACCAGATGCCGGGGTTCCGTGAGCGGATTGAGAATGATCCCGCCGTCAGCCGCAGCGAAAGCGCCCCGATGCTGCGCGGGATCATCACC
>JAASTF010000332.1 GCA_021767525.1 Paracoccaceae bacterium | reverse complement strand
TGGCCGTTGAACAGCCCCTTGGCCTTGAGCGTGGTGGCCAGCGGCGCCTCCATCCGCTCGGCCAGGGCGATGATCTGGTCGCGGGCATCCAGCGCGCCGACACCGGCCAAGATAATGGGCCGCTTGGCCGAGGCGATCATGCCCACCGCCTGGTCCAGATCGTCGCCTTCGGGCACATAGGACGGCGCGCCGAAGACGGGGAAGGCGTGTTTCACATGCTCGCATTCCGCCCACATGAAATCGGCCGGCATGTTCAGAACGATGGGCCGCCGTTCGACCCGCGCGCGGTGAAAGGCATGCGCCACGTCATAGCTGGCGGTTTCGGGCGCGCGCATCTGCTCGAACCCGGCGCCGGTGGTTTTCACCACTTCGCGCTGGTCGATGTTTTGCAGATTCTGCGGCGCCATGACCGAGGTGTCACCCGCCAACAGAACCATCGGCACATTCGCGCGCGTGCCTTCGACAAGGGCGGTGACGCAGTTGGTCAGCGCCGGGCCGTGGGTGACCGTGGCCACCGCCACCTGTTGCGCGATGCGGGCATAGGCCAGCGCCATCAGCACGGCGCTGCCCTCGTACGCCACGGGCACGAAGGTGCCGCCGCAGCCGCGCACGTAATGGTCGACCATGAACAGGTTGGCGTCGCCCATCAACCCGAACATCGTGTCCAGCCCCTGGTCGCTGACCGCCTGGGCAATGGATTGGTAGGTGTAGCTTTTGCTGTCGGCCATCGGCTGTGCCTGTCCTTTCTGATTTGTCCTGCGGGTTGGGGGCGCCTGGCGCAGGGGCGGCGGACGAACCGCTTGACCGTCATTCTGCCGTGCACTAATCAGCAGGCACCACGCGGGTATAGCTTAATGGTAAAGCCCCTGCCTTCCAAGCAGGTTATGTCGGTTCGATTCCGTCTACCCGCTCCATCCTTCTTGCCGGTCCCCCGCGACACCCTGCCGCTTTTCCCGCGGCGATGCGCCCCCATTTTGTCCTGCGCGAACGGACAATTACAGGAGGACGCCATGTTTCGCGGACTGACCCGCACCATTCTTATCGTAAGCTTTCTGATGATCGGCGTGCCGGCGGCGATGATGCTGGCCATCGACGGCGCCGACTGGGTCGAGCGGTTTCAACTGATGAGCCCGATGTTCTGATCGGGGCGCCCGGGCCATGCTGTTTGCGCGGGCCCGGGCGGCTTGACCGAATCCGCCATCGGGGTAGGCTGCTTTCCAGGGAGGAAATCCCGCCAGACCGGCGGGATAGGCGCGTCGAAAGGTCCACAACGGCCCCGCGCCCGATGGGAGGGAGACCCCATGCATTTCAAGGCTTTGACCGCTGCCCTGGTTCTGGGCGCGATACCGGCTGCCACGCTAGCCGAAACCTATAACGTCACCGTCGCGGCGGGCCATCCGCCCGTCTTTCGCTGGGTGCGGATGATTTCCGAACAGTTCATTCCCACCGTTCAGGCCGAGCTGGAGGGCACCGGCCACAGCATCAATTTCTCGGAACAATATGGCGGGGCCATCGCCGGTGTCGGAGAGGAACTGGAGGCGGTCGAGGCCGGCTTGGCCGAGATCGGCACCTGCCAGGCTCTGTTCGATCCGGCCAAGCTGGCGGTGCAGAACGTGAGCTACTACACCCCTTTCGTGTCCGACGATGTGCGGCTGGTGGCCACCACCATCGACGCGATGCATGACGACAACCCCGACATGCTGCGCGCCTATGCCGATAACGGCGTCGTTTACATCGGCGCGCCCATCGGGATCGACGACTACCTTTTGATGACGAATTTCCCGGTCGACAGCCTGGACGATCTGGACGGTCGCAAGATCGCCGCGCCCGGTGCCGCGATCAACTGGCTGTCGGGCACCGGCGCCGTGGGCGTGGCGGGCAACCTCACCACCTATTACAACGAGATCAAGACCGGCGTTTATGACGGCGTTCTGGTCTTTGCCAGCGCGGCGCTGCCCGGCAAGCTGTACGAGGTGGCGCCCTATGTCACCAAGTTCGGGCTGGGCGCGCAATATGCCGGGTCGCTTTGCGCGAACGAGGCCTGGTACGAGGGCCTGCCGGACGAGGTGAAGGCGGCGCTGGACGCCGGCGCCGATGCGGCGATGACCTGGTATCACGACGATCTGGAAAACTTCGTGCAGATCGCCCTGACCAAGATGGGCGAGGCCGGGGCCACGATCACCGATGCGACCCCCGAGATGCGCCAGGCCTGGGCCGCGAACATGGACAACGCAGCGAAAACCTGGGCCGAGCAGCTGGACGGGCAGGGGCGGCCGGCATCGAACATCCTGTCGGCCTATATGGACGCGATGCGCGCCGCCGGCGCCACGCCCTTGCGGGACTGGGACAAGGAATAAGCGATGCTGCGCATTCTGCGCGCGCTTGACGGGGCGACCCAGGCCGCGAACGTGGCCGGGTCGCTTTTGATCCTTGTGCTGATGGTTTTGGTGGGCGTCGACGTGGCCGGGCGCAACCTGTTCGGCGCGCCGGTGCCGGGTGTGCCGGAAATGGTGACGCTGTCCATCGTGGCCATCGTGTTCCTGCAAATTCCGCAGGCCTTGCGCGCGGGGCGGATGACGCGATCCGACGCCTTTCCCGGCTTTCTGGCGCGGCGCGCGCCGGTGCTGGGCCGGCTGCTGGAAACCCTGTTCGACCTGGCCGCCATCGCGGTGATCTGGGTGATCCTGCGTCAGACCTGGCCGATTTTCACCCGCGCGTGGGAGCGGGGCGAGTTCATCGGCGCGCTGGGCGATTTCACCGCACCGGTCTGGCCGGTGAAGGCGACGATCTTGCTGGGCTGCGTGCTGCTGTCGCTGCAATTCGCCGCGCGCATCTGGCGGCGCTGGGCGGGGGAGGCGGCATGAGCCCCTTTGACATCGGCCTGCTGGCGCTGGCGGCGATGTTCGGCACGGTACTGTTGGGCCTTTATGTGCCCATTGCGCTGATGCTGTGTTCGTTCGTTGGGGTCTGGGCGATCAAGGGCTCGCCCCTGTTGGCGTCGAAACTGCTGGCGCTGGCGGCGAATGATGCGATTTCCAGCTATTTTTTCGGCGTCGTGCCGTTGTTCGTGCTGATGGGCTTCATCGTGTCCGAGACGGGGCTGGGGCGCGATGCGTTCGACGTGGCGAACGCGATGTTCCGGCGGTTGAAGGGCGGTTTGGGCGTGGGCACGGTGGGCGCGAACGCGATTTTCGCGGCGATCACCGGCATCTCGATCGCCTCGGCCGCCGTGTTCACGAAAATCGCCGTGCCGCAGATGATCCGCCACGGATACGCGCCGCGGTTTGCCGTGGGTGTTGTTGCCGGGTCGAGCGTGCTGGGCATGATGATCCCGCCCTCGCTGCTGCTGATCCTCTATGGCATTTTGACGGAACAAAGCATCGGTGACCTGTTCATCGCGGGCATCGGGCCGGGGCTGCTGCTGGCGGTGTTCTTTGCGGTTGGGATCGTGGCGATGGCCGTTTTCACGCCGCGCTTCGTGGGCCGGCCAGACGCGGTGGATGAAGGCGCGCTGACAGGTGGCCAGATGGCGCGCAAGGGGTTGCCCATCGCCGGGCTGATCGTGCTGGTGCTGGGCGGCATCTATGCCGGCATCTTCACCCCGGTCGAGGCGGGCGCGATGGGCGCCATCGGTGCGCTGGCCCTTGGCGTGGCCATGCGGCGGCTGAGCTGGGCCAAGCTGTGGCGTGTGCTGGTCGATACTGGCATGGTGACGGCCACAATCTGTTTCCTGATCATCGCCGCGCAAATGTATTCCCG
>JAASTF010000331.1 GCA_021767525.1 Paracoccaceae bacterium | reverse complement strand
TCCCGACAGCGGCTATACCGCCTTCGTGGGCAGCGGCAACGCCACCATCACCGACGCCGAGGCGCCGCTGATCGAGCCGGCCAAGATGCCGCAAATGCCCACCTACCACCTGAACCGCGAAAACGGCGAGGGGATTACCCTGGTCAATATCGGGGTGGGGCCGTCGAACGCCAAAACCGCGACCGATCATATCGCCGTGTTGCGCCCGCATGCCTGGGTCATGGTGGGGCATTGTGCGGGTCTGCGCAATTCGCAGTCGCTGGGCGATTTCGTGCTGGCCCATGCCTATCTGCGCGAAGACAAGGTGCTGGACGACGATCTGCCGGTCTGGGTGCCGGTGCCCGCGCTGGCGGAAATCCAGATCGCGCTGGAAAGCGCGGTGGCCGAGGAAACCGCGCTGGAAGGCTATGACCTGAAACGCATCATGCGCACGGGCACGGTGGCCAGCGTCGACAACCGGAATTGGGAGTTGCGCGACCAGCAGGGTCCGGTGCAGCGTCTTAGCCAATCACGCGCCATCGCGCTGGACATGGAAAGCGCCACGATCGCGGCCAACGGGTTTCGGTTTCGGGTGCCCTATGGAACGCTGCTTTGTGTCAGCGACAAACCGCTACATGGCGAGTTGAAGCTGCCCGGCATGGCCAGCGATTTCTACAAAACGCAGGTCGCGCGGCATTTGCGTATTGGAATCCGTGCGATGGAACGGCTGCGCGGAATGCCGTTGGAGCGGATGCACAGCCGCAAGTTGCGCAGCTTTGACGAGACGGCCTTTCTTTGACCCAACGAAAATTGCCGAAAACCGCTGTTTTTCACTTGCATTGGGCCCACTAATCGTTGTGTTTAACCCCTACATAGCGTTAAATGCCGCGGGAGAGGCCCAAGAACTCGGGCAGAATAAGGAGACCAAACATGGCAAAACCGATGACCAAGACCCAGCTTGTGGCCGCTCTGGCCGATGAGATGGACAGTGACAAGAAAACCGCCAACGCAGCGCTGGACGCGATCGTGTCGATCATCACCCGCGAAGTGTCGGCCGGCGGCGCCGTGACCCTGCCGGGCGTCGGCAAGATCTACTGCCGCGAGCGCCCCGAGCGCATGGTGCGCAACCCCGCCACCGGCGAGCAGATCAAGAAAGACGCCGACAAGGTGGTCAAGATGACCATCGCCAAGGCGCTGAAAGACAGCGTGAACGGCTGATTTCAAGAATAGTTCGGTCGAAGGGTCGCCTTTTGGGGCGGCCCTTCGTCGTTTTGGCGCGGCGATCACTCGTCCGCGTCGGCCTCGGCCTTGGTTTCATGCTCGGTGCCCGGCTCGTGTTCGGGGGGGCTGTAGGTGGTATAAAGCTTCAGCATCCCCGAACCGGTATTGGTGAAGTTGTGATAGGTGCCCGACGGCACGATGCTGACATCGCCCTTGCCCACGTCACAGGTCGTTTCACCGATCTTGGCGCGCCCGCTGCCAGACACGAAATACAGCAGCTGATCGTGCCCTTCATGCACTTCGCCGCCGATTTCGCCGCCTTCGGGGATCGCCATCAGCACCAGTTGCGTCTTGTCGCCGGTCCAGATGACTTGCCGGAATTCGTCGTTTTCCAGCGCCATGTCGACCACGGGTATGGTCAACTTGGTGGTTTCTTTCATGGCTTCTTCTCCGTTCTTTCAGGTCTGGTTACATATGGATGTCAAGCTAGGTTGCCACAACGGGTGTCAAGAAAACTCGGCACAACTTGGCCGATCACCCGACGGAAGCGCACAGAAAAAGGAGTGAAAGACATGGCAGACCGCGACGCATACGTGGAAAAAGCCAAGGCGCAGCTGGACGAATGGAACGCCCAGATCGATCAGCTTGAGGCGCAAATCAAGCAGGAAAAGGCCGACGCGCAGATCGAGCATCAGCAAACCATCGATGACATCCGCGCCAGGCGCGACGAACTGCAGGCGCGGCTGGACGAGTTGAAGCAATCCAGCGACGCGGCCTGGGGCGACATGAAGGCGGGGTTCGACACGGCCTTTGAAAACCTGTCCGAAGCCGTGAAATCCGCCAAAAAGCGGTTCGACTGACCGGCGCGGCCCGACCGGGCCGTTCCGGGCGTTGCATCCCCCTGTCGCGGCGTGTCTAACGGGCGAGCGGCGAACAGGGGGCGGCAATGAACATACGGGCGATTCTGCTGGGACTGGCATTTGCGCTGATGTGGTCCAGCGCCTTTACCTCGGCCCGGGTGATCGTGGCCCACGCACCGCCGCTGGCGTCACTGTCGATGCGATTTTTCCTGTCGGGTTTGTTGGGCGTGGCAATCGCTTTGATGTTGGGGCAGACCCTGCGCCTGACGCGCGGCCAATGGCGCGCGACGATCATCTTCGGGATTTGCCAGAACGCGCTGTATCTGGGTCTGAATTTCGTTGCGATGCAGTGGGTCGAGGCGTCGCTGGCCTCGATCATCGCGTCGACCATGCCGCTGATGGTGGCCTTCGCCGGCTGGGCGCTGTTTCGGGACAAGCTGCCGTGGATGGGCGTTCTGGGCCTTGTGCTGGGCGTGATCGGCGTGTCGCTGATCATGGGCGCGCGGCTTGAGGCCGGGGTGGATCACACCGGGTTGCTTTTGTGCATCCTGGGCGCCGCGGCGCTGACGGTGGCTACGCTGTCGGTGCGTGGTGCATCTTCGGGCGGCAACGTGATGATGGTGGTGGGGCTGCAGATGTTCGTTGGTGCCGCCTGCCTCGCGGTCGTATCGGCCTTTACCGAAACCATCACCATTGTCTGGTCCTGGCAGCTGGTGGTTGCATTCCTTTACACGACGCTGGTGCCGGGACTGGCGGCAACCTGGGTCTGGTTCACCCTGGTGGGCGAGATCGGCGCGGTAAAAGCCGCGACTTTCCACTTTCTCAACCCGTTTTTCGGCGTGGCCATCGCCGCCGCGCTGCTGGGTGAGACGCTGGGCGCGCTGGACGTGGTGGGGGTTGTCGTGATCGCCGCCGGTATCCTGATGGTGCAACTGGCCAAGCAAAAGACCGTGGCCTGAGCCGGGGGCGCCGCGCGCACGCGCGGCGCAGGGGGCGCTGCCCCCTCGGCCTGCGGCCTCACCCCCGGAGTTTACCTGGCAAGATGAAGAAGGGTCAGATCAGCCCTTCGGCCCGAAACAGCGCCTTCACATCGGCCTCGGGGCGGGCGCCGTAATGGCCGATCACCTCGGCCGCGGCGATGCACCCCATGCGGCCGGCCACCGCCAGCGGCGCGTCGGTGGCAAGCCCATAGAGAAACCCGGCGGCGAACTGGTCGCCCGCACCGGTCGCATCCACGGGTGTCACGGATTTCACCGGCACGGTCACCGTTTCCTCGCCCCGCACCAGCACAACGTCATGGCCCGAGCGGGTGCAGACGATCAGCCCGCTGTCGGCGGCGGCCTGTTCCAGCGCCTGGCCCAGGTCGTCGGTTTCGTAAAGCGATTTCCACTCGTGTTCGTTGCCGATCACGTAATCGAGCGATTTGACCAGCCGCCGGAAATCGGCGCGATGGCGATCGACACAGAACGGATCGCTGAGCGCGATACCGGCCCGGCCGCCGCCCTTGCGGCACAGCTCGGCCGCGCGTTCGAAGGCCTGTTTGCCCTTGGGCTTGTCGTATAGATACCCTTCGAGGAACAGGATTTCAGCGCCGCCCGCCACGTCGTCGGGCACGTCATCGGGGCCCAGTTCGGACGAGATGCCAAGGTAGGTGTTCATCGACCGCTCGCCATCGGGGCTGACGAAGATCATGCTGCGCGAGGTCGGCAG
>JAASTF010000330.1 GCA_021767525.1 Paracoccaceae bacterium | reverse complement strand
GAAAAAACCGCCATCGTTCCCATTCCGAGGTGAACGACGCGGTGGGTTTCCAGAGGATCGGGGCAGCATTAGCCCGGATCGTGTCCACTACAGTTCTGATATCGGCAAAGGGGATGCCCCCGGGCCGGATGGGGCGCGTATAGGGGGAGTCGGATGGCTTGTCAACACGGGCCGGTATCGGCCCGCGCGGTTAGCTGCCATCCAGCAAATTCAGCCAGGCGGCCTGCGCGCCCTCAAGATCGAAGGCGAACCGTTCCAGCAACGTTTCGCGCAGTTTCGCCGCATCGTGCCACGCCTCTTCGGCATTGTGCGGGTTGTGCGCCACGCTGCTGTCATTGCCGCCGTGCGCCCCGCGCAGATACATCGGCACCTTGGGGAATGTCACGGTGGGAATGCGCTTCCACAGCTGCGCGTGGTTGAAATCCAACAGGCTCGCATCGCTTTGCGGCCGTTGATAAACGACCAGCCCCGGCGTCCAATAGCGCGTCGTGACAGGCTCCAGCGACAGGCCGTCATGACCGGTGCGCAGGATGAAACCACGGTTGAAATCCAGCGCCAGCTTGCCGCCCGACCGAAACAGCGCCTTGGTGCGCAGGAACATGTCGCGCGTGCGTTCGATGAAATCCACCGCCACCGCGTCGTCATCGTCGATGCGAAACTCGGCCACGGTGCGGGCCTCGGGCTCGCGCGCGTCCTGCATCACCTGGCGGCAGATGTCCTGGTGCGGCTGGCCCTCGGGGGCAAAGACGGGGCGGATTTGCGGGATGTCGGCGATCATCTCCAACACCTGCGCGCGCGTCTCATGGGGCAGTTGATCGCCCATCAGCAGGATCACGGTGAAATCGGGATCGGTCTGCGCGCGCAGACAGGGCAGTACCACGTGATCGAGGAAAAACAGCCGCAGCGCCAGCCGCGCGGGGTCATACAGCTCGGCCCGGATCGCCTCCAACCCGCCCTGGGCGTCACGCTGAAACGCGCCGGGGGCCGAGGGATAGTTCCAGCGGCACAAACCCAACGCCTGAACCCGAACGCTCATGCTGGCAACCGCCCCGCGCGGGCCAGTTGCCGCTCGCGGTACAGCATGAACACCCCGCTGCCCACGACGATCGCCGCCCCCAGCAACGTGATGGGTTTCGGCCAATCACCAAAGACGGCCCAGCCCAGCACCAGCGCCCAGATCAGCCCGGTATAGCGAAACGGCGTCACGAACGAGATTTCGCCCACCCGCATCACCATCACCGAAAACAGGTAGCCACCGATAATCATGACCGAGGCACATAAGATGAACAGCCCCGATTGCGGCGACACCGGCATCCAGGGCTCGGTCAGGCTGAATGCGCCGAAAAACAGCATCACCGCGCCCGAGGTCAGAAAGGTGACCAGCATCGAAGGTGTCGCGGCGCTCAGCCGCCTGGTGCACAGATCGCGCATGGTGACAAAACCCACCGCAACCAGCGCGTAGACGGAATAGACGGTAAAGCCTTCGGTGCCCGGCCGCACGATCAGCAGCACGCCGCACAGCCCGATCAGGATGGCGCTTAACCGGCGCCAGCCCAGAGGCTCGGCGAACAGCAGCGCGGCCGACAGGGTCACGACCAGCGGCAGCGATTGCAAGATCGCGGTGACATTGGCCAGCGGCATGTTGAACAGCGCGGTCAGAAAGAAATAGGCCGCGCCGATTTCGGCCACCAGCCGCAGCCCGACCAACTGCCAGTCGCGGCGCGGGATGCGCCGGCCGAACGCGCCCAGCCGCCACGCCAACAGGCCGACCATCGCCGTGGTCAGGATGCCGCGCAGGAACAACAGCTGGTTCAGCGGCACATCGCCCGACAGGGCCTTTACGAACGTGTCGTTCAGCGTGAAGGCCGCCATGCTGGCCATCATCAAAAGCGCGCCCTTAAGATTGTCGCTAAATGCTGCGGTGGCCATACGCGCGTGTTCCGTTCCCTGCTATGCGCAAGACGAAACACCGGATCGCGCGGAAAGGAAAGGCCCCTGCGCCCCGCGCAAAAGAAAAGGCCCCGCCGCAGCGGGGCCTTTCGATCTTGGATCAAGCCGTGGATCAGTCGCGGCTTTCCGGCGTTTCCACCAGCGTGGCGAACTCGTCGCCACCGGCCGCATCGTCCTGCGGCGCGGCCAGGGCCGCGGCCGCTTCGGCCTCTTCGCGGCGCGCTTCGATCACCACGTTGTCGCGGCTTTGCGCGATCTGGCGCACGCGCTGGGTGGCGCCACCAGTGCCCGCCGGGATCAGGCGGCCGACGATGACGTTTTCCTTCAGGCCGACCAGGGTATCGACCTTGCCCTGCACCGATGCCTCGGTCAGAACGCGGGTCGTTTCCTGGAACGACGCCGCCGAGATGAAGCTGCGGGTTTGCAGCGACGCCTTGGTGATGCCCAGCAGGATCGGCTCGCCCTGTGCCGGACGGCCACCCTTGGCCAGCGCCTTTGCGTTGGCCGCGTCCAGCTCTTGCTTGTCGACGTGTTCGCCCTTCAGCAGCGTGGTGTCGCCGCTTTCCGAGATCTCCCACTTCTGCAGCATCTGGCGTACGATCACCTCGACATGCTTGTCGTTGATCTTAACGCCCTGCAGGCGGTACACGTCCTGGACTTCGTCGATCATGTAGTTGGCCAGCGCCTCGACACCCATGATGGCCAGGATGTCATGCGGCGCCGGGTTGCCGTCCATGATATAGTCGCCCTTCTGGACGTAATCGCCCTCCTGCACCGGGATGTGCTTGCCCTTGGGCACCATGTATTCCACGGGCGCCAGGGTATCGTCGGCGGGTTCGATGGCGATGCGGCGCTTGTTCTTGTAGTCCTTGCCGAACCGCACATAACCGTCGATTTCCGCGATGATGGCGTGATCTTTCGGGCGACGCGCCTCGAACAGTTCGGCCACACGCGGCAGACCGCCGGTGATGTCCTTGGTCTTGGCGCCTTCGCGCGGGATACGCGCAACCACGTCGCCAGCGGCGACCTGCTGGCCATCCTCGACCGACAGGATCGCATCCACCGACATCGGATAGGTGACGGGGTTGCCGGCCTCGTTGCGCACGGGCTCCCCGTCCTCACCCTGCAGGATGATCTCGGGCTTCAGCTCGTTGCCTTTCGGCGCGGCGCGCCAGTCCATGACGATTTTCTGCGTCATGCCGGTGGCGTCGTCCGTCTCGTCGCGCACGGCCACGCCGGTCACGAGGTCGACAAATTTGGCCGTCCCGTCCTTTTCGGCGATGATCGGCAGGGTGTACGGATCCCATTCGAACAGCTTGGCGCCGCGCTCGATCTTTTCGCCATCCTTGACGAACAGCTTCGAGCCGTACCCAACCTTGTGGCTGGCGCGTTCCTGGCCGTTTTCGTCCTTGATGATGACCTTCATGTTCCGGCCCATCACCAGGATTTCGCCCGCGGCATTGGTCAGGGTGTTGGCGTTTTCGTATTCGATCACGCCGTCCTGGCTTGCCTCTAGGAACGACTGCTGGCCGCCCTGCGCCACGCCGCCGATGTGGAAGGTCCGCATCGTCAGCTGGGTGCCGGGTTCACCGATCGACTGCGCCGCGATGATACCCACGGCCTCGCCGGTGTTGACCATCGTGCCGCGCGCCAGGTCACGACCATAGCACATGGCGCAAACGCCATCGTCGGCTTCACAGGTCAGCGGGCTGCGGATGCGCACCGACGGCAGCGCCGCCTCTTCCACGGCATCCGACATGCGTTCGTCGATCAGGGTGCCCTGCGCGATCAGAACCTCGCCGGTGGCCGGGTGCACGATGTCCTCG
>JAASTF010000329.1 GCA_021767525.1 Paracoccaceae bacterium | reverse complement strand
TTGCCGTGGTGGATGGTAAAATCGTCGAAAACCTGCATGTTGAGACCGCGAAAAAGGTTCTGGCGATGGCCTCCTCCATCGCCTCACTCTAAACGAGGCACGACATGACCCTTCTTATCATCGGCCTGACCCTGTGGATCGCGGCACATCTGTTCAAACGCGTCGCGCCCGGGTTGCGCGACAGCATGGGCAACGCCGGCAAAGGGCTGGCCGCGCTGGGGATCGTGGCCGGGCTGGTCCTGATGATCCTGGGCTATCGCCAGGCCGAGTTCATCAATGTCTGGTATCCGCCCAGCTGGACGGTGCATCTGAACAACTTGCTGATGCTTGTGGCGGTGTTCTTTTTCGCCCTGTCCCATTCCAAGGGTCGCCTGAAGGCGCGGTTCCGCCACCCGCAACTGGCCAGCGTCAAGATCTGGGCGGTTGCGCATTTGTTGGTGAATGGCGATCTGGCCTCGATCATCTTGTTCGGCGGGTTGCTGGCCTGGGCCGTGGCCGAGGTTATCATCATCAACCGGTCCGAGCCCTGGGTGCCGCCCGAGCCGGGCGAGCCCAAGCGCGACGTGCTCCTGGTGGTCATCACCATCGTCACCTTCATCGTCATCGCGGCCATCCACTATTGGCTGGGCGTGTCGCCGTTCCCGGGATAATGCCATGCAGCTGTATCGCTTTCTGACCGCCGATGACACATCGGCCTTTTGCCACAAGGTGACCGACGCGCTGAACAAGGGCTGGGTGCTGTATGGCGATCCCACCTATGCCTTCGACGCCGCCAACGGTGTCATGCGCTGCGGCCAGGCCGTGGTGAAAGAGGCGCCCGGCACCTATTCCCCCGACCTCAAGCTTGGAGATCAGTAAGACATGGCCAAGACCAACCCGGGCCGCTTTTTCGAGGATTACAAGATCGGTCAGGTGATCGACCACGCCGTGCCGCGCACCGTGGGTACGGGGGAACGCGCGCTCTATCACGCGCTGTATCCCGCGCGCCACGCGCTTTACTCCTCGGACGAATTTGCGCGCGCCTGCGGCTTGCCCGAAAGCCCGCTGGACGATCTGGCGGCCTTTCACGTGGTCTTTGGCAAAACCGTGCCCGACGTGTCGCTGAACGCGGTGGCGAACCTTGGTTATGCGGAAGGGCGGTGGCTGAAACCTGTCTACGCGGGTGACACGCTGCGCTCGTCGTCCGAGGTGATCGGGCTGAAACAGAATTCGAACGGCAAGACCGGCGTGGTTTACGTGCGCACCCGCGGCATGAACCAGCGCAACGAGGTGGTGATGGACTATGTCCGCTGGGTCATGGTCCGCAAGCACGACCTGGACGCGCCCGCGCCGGACACCGTGGTGCCCGAGCTGAAAAAGGCGCTGACGGTCGATGACCTGGCAATCCCCGAGGGGCTGGATTTCACCAACTACGATTTCACCCTGGCGGGCGAGCCGCATCGCTGGGGCGATTACGAAATCGGTGAAACCATCGACCACGTCGACGGCGTGACCGTGGAAGAGGCCGAGCACATGATGGCCACCCGCCTGTGGCAGAACACCGCCAAGGTGCATTTCGACGCCACGTTCCGCCCCGACGGTCAGCGCCTGATTTATGGCGGGCACGTGATTTCGATGGCCCGCGCGCTTTCGTTCAACGGCCTGGCAAACGCGCAGATGATCGTCGGCCTGAACGGCGGCGCCCATGCCAACCCCTGTTTCAGCGGCCTGACGATCAAGGCCTGGTCCGAGGTTCTGGACAAGGCCGAAACGTCGCAACCCGGCGTCGGCGCGATCCGTCTGCGGCTGGTCGCCACCAAGGGCGGCGCGCCCTTTGCGCTGAAAGGCGAGGATGGCAAATACCTGCCCGACGTGCTGCTTGACCTGGATTACTGGGCGCTGATGCCGGTCTGACAAATGCCCGCGCTGGCCGCGGCCAAAAAACTCTGTCCGTCCGTCATTCACCCGTTAAACTGGACACCGGGGAGACAGAAGAATCACGCAGGAGCTTTTGGGATGCTGCCCGAAGAGACCCAGAAAGCCATCGACGCCATTCTTGCTGCGCCGACGGATACCGTGTCGGATCTGATCGCGGAAATGCGCAACAGAAAACAGCTTAGCCAGGTGGTGCACGCGCTGAACGACAGCGTGCTAGGCGGCGCCCCCGATCAGCGCGACCGCGCCCGGCAGGCATTGTCCGTGATGGGATTCGTGGCCGAGTGACAGCCAGGCCGCGCATTGTGATCACAGCCGCGCGGCATGTGATCACAAAACCCCACCCTTGCGTCAATTTGCTCGAAAATTCTGCGGCTGGGGGGCTTTGCCTGCGTGACACGGGCGCTAAAACCATGCACAACACAGCGCGACACCGGGTATACCGTCGTGTGCAAGAACCAAGGCACCAAGGGATGACCAATGGCTGATGTAAACCGGGGCAATCGCCCGCTTTCACCTCACCTTTCCGTTTACCGTCCGCAGATCACCTCGATCACGTCGATCCTGACCAGGATCACCGGCAATGCGCTGGTCGTGGCCGGGCTGATGATCGCGTGGTGGTTCCTCGCGGCCTCGTCCGGGCCCGAGTATTTCGACGTGGCCAACGGTTTCGTCACCAGCTGGTTCGGGGACCTTGTGCTGACGCTGTCGGTTCTGGGCCTGTGGTATCACACGCTGGCCGGCATCCGGCACCTGATCTGGGACAACGCGATGATGCTGGAACTGGACATCGCCGAAAAGCTGGGCTGGGCCTGCCTGATCGGCTCGGTCGTGCTGACCGTCCTGACCCTTCTGATCGTGTAAAGGAGGCCGAAAATGCGTTACCTGACCGACCGCAAACGCGCCACCGGCCTTGGCTCGGCCAAATCGGGCGTTCATCATTTCTGGGCGATGAAGGTGTCCTCGGTGGCCCTTCTTATCCTGATCCCGCTGTTCGTCTTTACCTTCGGCCCCGCGCTTGGCGGCAGCTATGAAGAGGTGACCGCCTATTTCGCCCGCCCCTTCCCGGCGCTGGTGGCCGCGCTCACCTTCATCGTGGGCTGGAAACATTTCAATGACGGTGCCCAAGTCCTGATCGAGGACTATGTGCATGGAAGCGCGCAAAAGATCACGCTGATCCTGGTGACGTGCCTGTCCTACGCCGCGATGGCGACGGGCCTTTTCGCCATCGCCAAAATCGCGCTGTAAAAGTCCGGAGACACAAGCAACATGGCTTCTTACGAATACGAGACGCATGAATACGATGTCGTGGTCGTCGGCGCCGGCGGCGCCGGTCTGCGCGCGACGCTGGGGATGGCCGAACAAGGTCTGCGCACCGCGTGCGTGACCAAGGTGTTCCCCACCCGCAGCCACACCGTGGCGGCCCAGGGCGGCATCGCCGCGTCGCTGTCGAACATGGGCCCCGACCATTGGCAGTGGCACATGTACGACACGGTGAAAGGCAGCGACTGGCTGGGCGACACCGACGCGATGGAATACCTGGCCCGCGAGGCGCCCAAGGCGGTGTACGAGCTGGAGCATTACGGCGTGCCGTTTTCGCGCACCGAAGAGGGCAAGATCTATCAGCGCCCGTTCGGCGGCCACACCACCGAGTTTGGCGAAGGCCCGCCCGTGCAACGCACCTGCGCCGCGGCCGACCGCACAGGCCACGCCATCCTGCACACGCTTTATGGCCAAAGCCTGAAAAACAACGCCGAATTCTACATCGAATATTTCGCCATCGACCTGATCATGAGCGATGATGGCGTCTGCACCGGCGTCGTCTGCTGGAAGCTGGACGACGGCACCATGCACGTGTTCAACGCCAAGATGGTCGT
>JAASTF010000328.1 GCA_021767525.1 Paracoccaceae bacterium | reverse complement strand
GAGATCACCCTGCTGGGCCAGAACGTCAACGCCTATCACGGGGCAGGGCCCGACGGCGGCGATTGGAGCCTGGCGCGCCTGATCTGGGCGCTGAACGATATCGACGGGTTGGAGCGTATCCGCTTTACCACCAGCCACCCCAACGACATGAGCGACGACCTGATCGCCGCGCATGGCGAGTGCACCAAGCTGATGCCCTACCTGCACCTGCCGGTGCAGTCGGGCAGCGACCGCATCCTCAAGCGGATGAACCGCAGCCACACCGCCGAAAGCTATATCCGCCTGATCGAGCGTATCCGCGCCGCGCGGCCCGACATCCTGATTTCGGGTGATTTCATCGTGGGCTTTCCCGAAGAAACGGACCAGGATTTCGAGGACACGCTGGCCCTGATCCGCGAGGTGAATTACGGGCAGGCGTTCTCGTTCAAATACTCGACCCGCCCCGGCACCCCCGCGGCCGAGCGCGCGCAGGTCGACCCGGCCGTGGCGGATGACCGGCTGCAGCAGCTGCAGGCGCTGATCACCCAGCAACAGCGCGCCATCCAGGATGCGATGGTCGGCCGCGAACTGGGCGTGTTGTTCGAAAAACCTGGCCGGATGGAGGGCCAGATGGTCGGCAAGTCCGATTACCTGCACGCCGTTCACGTAACCGATCCGCGGGTGCAGGCGGGAGAAATCCACCGCGTTCGAATCACGCAAAGCGGCCCGAATTCGCTGGCGGGCGAAGTGCTCTGACGGTGGCCGGGCGCATCGCGCCCGCGGCCTCCGAAGCGATCGAAGTCACCCCGCCGGGCCCGAATCCTGCGATGTTTCCCCAACGGAAACAAAGCCGGGGTTTTTTCCCTTCACAGACGTTTGAAATTGCTACATTCTGTAGGTGGAACGTTGGTTTGGCCGATATATCCACCGGTCGGACCGTGGGGGATAACAAATTAGGATAATTGCTGTGGTTTCTTTCATCGATGCCATCCGCCGAGCCGCCCAGGTCGCCTGTGCGACCATGATCGGCGCGGCGCTTCTTGCCTCGCCCGTTCAGGCGCAATCGACCGTGAAGGGCGAAAAATACATTCCGACAATCTGGATCGATCCGGACGGGTGCGAACACTGGGTCATGGACGACGGCGCCGAGGGGTATATGACCCCCCATGTCAGCCGCCAGGGCATTCCGGTTTGCCGCCGGGGCAACCTGTGCGGCATCATGAACTCGGACCAGTATTTCGCCACTGACAGCTACCGGATCTCGGCCGGCGGCAGGGCACAACTGGAAAATTTCTTCCGCTCGTCGACGGCGCGCGCCTTCATCATCGCGGGGCACACCGACAGCCGCGCCTCGGACGCCTATAACATGCGCCTCAGCTATAACCGGGCGAACGCGGTGGCCCAGGTGGCCGCGGGCGTGGGCGCCCGCATCGTCGATGTGCGCGGCTATGGTGAACGGATGCCCAAAGCAGCCAACAACACCGCAGCCGGCATGGCGCAGAACCGCCGCGTCGAAATCATCTGCATTCAGTAAGGCCACGGGGGAATACCTTATGTATGTTCTTAAAATTGCCGCCGGCCTTGCCATGGTCACCTCGCTTGCCGCCTGCGAGCTGGACGGTCTGAGCCAGGTGGGCGCCGACAAGTCGCGCGACCGCGGCTTTCGCAGCCATCACCTCAGCACCATGACCGCGGGTATCTGGGTCGATCCCAACGGTTGCGACCATTGGATCATCGATGATGGCGTCGAAGGCTACCTGTCGCAGCGCCTGGACAAATACGGCAAGCCCGTCTGTTCGCAGGCCGCGCCGCCCAACACGGTTGTCGGGCCGTTCAAGGACGGCCAGACAATTTCCGATCCGCTCTGACCGTTGGGCGGATATGCACAAAGATGCGCCGCAGGCTTTCGGGCCTGCGGCGTTTTTCGTCTTGTTCCGATGACATTTCCGCGCGTGCGCTTGCGCCCGCGCGCGCATCTTGGCACCATCGTGCCACAACCTGACAAGGAGAGCTGATTGGCTATCACCGAGCTGCCCCCGGCAACCGATCTGTCCGCGCTCAGCGAGCGCCTGATCGAATTCCCCGACAACCGATTGCTGATCGACCTGTGCGGCGAATACGATCGCAACCTTGCGGAAATAGAGCAGAAACTGGGCGTGCAGATCCTGCGGCGCGGCAATCAGCTGGCGGTGATCGGCGAAGACACGTCAACCGCCGAGGCGGTCGAGGTCTTGGGCGCGCTTTACGCCCGGCTCGAAGCGGGGCGCGAGGTCGCGCGGGCCGATATCGACCGCGAGATTCGCATGGGCGGCGATGATGATGCCGGCAGCCACAGCGGCGATCAGCTGGAAATGTTCAAGGGCGGCGCGGTCGAGATCAAGACCCGCAAGAAACTGGTTGAGCCGCGCACCGATGCCCAAAAGGCCTATGTTCAGAACCTGTTCAAATCCGAGCTGTGTTTCGGCATCGGCCCGGCGGGCACCGGCAAGACCTACCTGGCGGTGGCGGCGGGCGTGAACATGTTCATCAACGGCGTGGTCGACCGGATCATCCTGTCGCGCCCCGCGGTCGAAGCGGGTGAAAAGCTGGGCTATCTGCCGGGCGACATGAAGGACAAGGTCGATCCCTACATGCAGCCGCTTTACGACGCGCTGAACGATTTTCTGCCGGCGAAACAGGTGGCCAAGCTGATCGAGGAAAAGCGGATCGAGATCGCGCCGCTGGCCTTCATGCGCGGGCGAACCCTGTCGAACGCCTTTGTCGTGCTGGACGAGGCGCAGAACGCCACCTCGATGCAGATGAAGATGTTCCTAACGCGCCTGGGCGAGGGTAGCCGGATGGTCATCACCGGCGACCGCAGCCAGGTTGACCTGCCGCGCGGCGTGTCCTCGGGGCTGCACGATGCCGAGCGGCTGTTGAAAAGCATCAACAAGATCAGTTTCAACTATTTCACCGCCAAGGACGTGGTGCGCCACCCGCTGGTCGCCGCGATCATCGAGGCCTATGACGCCGAAGAGGCGCGCGGCTGATCCGCGCGCCCGCGTCTGTCACTCGGCCCACATGCGCAACAGGTTGCTGCGCGACTTTGCCAATAGCTGCGTCTGTTCGGCGTCGCCAACCGCTTGCGAGGCCTCAAGCGCCTGCCAAAGGTCGAACAGGATATCGCGTTGACGCGGGTCGCGCACGCGGCTGGTGATCCAGCCCACCACGACGATCCGCGCGCCTTCGGTCACCGGCGCGACCCGGTGCAGCGTGTCCGAGGGATACAGCACCAGCTCACCCTGGTTCAGCTTGAAGGCGCGATCCTCGACCCGGTCTGCGATCACCAATTCGCCGCCCTGGTAGGCGTCGGGCGGGGTCAGGAACAACGTGAACGACAGATCGCTGCGCGCGCCGCCCATCAGCGCGTTGTCCACATGGTCGCCATACTGCCCGCCGCCCTCGGTGCGCGACACCAGCATCCGGGCAAAACCCTTGGGATAGGCCAGCGCGCCGACGGCGGAATGCGCCAGGAGGGCCTGTTGCACCAGATCCAGAACGGCGCGCGTTTCGGGCCCATCGGCGGCCTGGCTGTTTTGCTTGACGCGCGCGGCGATGCGCCCGGCGGTTTTGGTGCCATCCTCGAACGGTAGGGCAAGCGCGGCCTGGTACAGTGCCTGCGCCTGCCCCGGGGGCAGTATGTCGTCCAGAACGATGGTCATTTCAGGCGCAGCGCGATGATTTCGGCCCAACCCGCCGCCACGTCCAGCTGTGCGGCGTCCTGCGCGGCGCTGTCTGCCGCCAGCCCGGGATACAGCGCGTCGATCCCATCAAGCTGCGCCAGCAGATCGCGCCCGGCCTGTGCCAGCCGTGGGTCCGCCTCGGCGGCCAGATCCTGCGCCCGG
>JAASTF010000327.1 GCA_021767525.1 Paracoccaceae bacterium | reverse complement strand
TTATGGAGAGAGGAAGCAAAGAGCGGTTTTTCAGCGGTCGAACACGATCACGTTGCGGCGGGCGGCGCCGGAAAGGGTGTCGGCGATCGCCTCGTTGATCTGGTCGAGCGTCCAGCGGCCCGAGATCAGCTCGTCCAGCTTGATTCGGCCCTGTTTGTAAAGATCGACGATCCAGGGAATGTCGCGCTTGATCACCATGTCGCCCATTTTCGAGCCGACGATGTCCTGGCCGATATCGGCCATGATGAGCGGCGAATAGCTGGCGTCCTGGCCGAAATGGGGCATCCCCACCATCACCACCTGGCCGCCATTGGCCAGGTAGCGCGGCGCCTTGTCATAGACGGCGGCGACGCCCACGGTGACCAGCACCTTGTCGGCGCCGCGGCCCAGCAGTTTCTTGACCTCGGTCCAGGGCTTGCCTTCGGCCAGCACGCCGTCGGTGGCGCCGAATTCGCGGGCGGTGTCGAGCTTGTCCTGGCTCATGTCCACGGCCACCACGCGGCGGGCGCCGGCAAGCCGAGCGCCCTGGATGGCGTTCAGGCCCACGCCGCCCGCGCCGATCACCACCACGTCCTGGCCCGGGCGCACATCGGCGGCCAGAACGGCGGCGCCCAGCCCGGTGATCACGCCGCAGGAAATCAGGCTGGCGGCGTCCTTGGGCACGTCGCCGGGGATGACGGCGACCTGGCTTTGGTCGACGACCACCTTTTCGGCAAAGGCGGCGATGGCCAGGCCGTGATCCATCGGGCCGCCATCCTTGGCGGTCAGCGGGCCCTTGCTGCGGTCGTAAGGGGTTTCGCAGATCGTGGGCTGGCCCGAGCCGCAGCTGCGGCAGTGCCCGCAGGCGCGGATCAGCGTGGCGCAGACGCTGTCGCCCACGGCGACGCCTTGCACGCCCGGGCCCACCGCGGTGACGGTGCCGGCGGCCTCGTGCCCGTAAACGGCGGGCAGCGCGCCGCCGAAGCCGCCCTGCCAGAACGAGATGTCGGAATGGCAGATCGCCACGGCATCCAGCGTTACCTCGACCTCGCCCATGTCGGGTGCGCGCAGGTTGACCTCTTCCACCACGAGGGGGGCGTTGAACTCGTGGCATACGGCGGCTTTGATCAGGGGCATTGGTGCGCTCCGGTCTGGGGTGATTTGCGCCCGAGCCTGCCTTGGCCCCGGCGGGCTGGCAAGCCGGAATCAGGCGATGGCCGGGGTGACGCGGCGGCGGAACAGCGCAAGGCTGACCGCCATCAGCGCGGCGGCCAGAAGGAAGGGCGCGCCTGGCAGGTAAATGGCGGCATCGGCGGCGGTGAAGGCGGCGAAGGTCTGTGTCATGACGACAGGCGCCAGGATCATCGCGATGGAGGTGACCGAGGTCAGCACGCCCTGAAGCTCGCCCTGCGCGTTGTCGGGCGTCAGGCGCGACATGATCCCCTGCAGCGCGGGCATGCCGATGGCGCCGATGGCGGTGACGGGGATCAGGAACAGAACGGCGGTGCCGTTGGTGATGAGGCCCAGGATCACAAGGCTGATGACCTCGACCCCTAGGCCGAAGATCACGGTGCGGCGTTCGCCCATCGCGCGGATCGCCGGGCGCACCAGCGCGCCCTGCACCACGGCGATGGACACGCCATAAACCGCCAGGCTGATGCCGATCAGGCCGGGCGACCAGCCGAAGCGTTCGGTGGTGAAATAGGCCCAGATCGCGGGGTAGACCATCGTGGCCACCTGGAAGAAGAAAAATACCCAAAGCAGGGCGGTCAGGTCGGGCAGGCGGCCCACCGCGCGGAAGGCGCCAAAAGGGTTGGCGCGGCGCAGATCGAACGCGCGGCGGGTGCGGTCGGTCACGGTTTCGCGCAAGACCGCCGCGCCCAGGCACATATTGGCAAAGGACAGCGCCGCGGCGGCATAGAACGGCGCGCGCGTGCCGTATTCGGCCAAAAGCCCGCCCAGCATCGGGCCGAACACGAAACCCACGCCGAAGCCCGCGCCGATCAGCCCGAAATTGCGCGCCTTTTCGGCGGGTGTGGAAATGTCGGCCATATAGGCGGTGGCGGTGGCATTGCTGGCCGCCGTGATGCCGCCGAAGATGCGCCCGGCCAAAAGCAGCCAGATCGAGCCCGCCAGCGCCATCACGATGTAATCCAGCGCCATCGCCAGAAGCGACAGCAGCATCACGGGCCGCCGCCCGAACGCGTCCGACAGGTTGCCCACCAGCGGCGCGAAAAGAAACTGCATCACCGCGAAACTGGCCGACAGGATGCCGCCCCAGACCGCCGCGCTGGCGATGCCGCTGCCTGTCACCTCGACGATCAGATCGGGCATCACCGGCAGGATCAGCCCGATGCCCATCGCGTTCAGGATCACGGTCAGAAGGATGAAGAAAACGGGCAGGGGCATGGGCGGCCTAGGTCACGGGTTTGGCGACGATAGGCCGGGGCGCGGCAAAGGGAAAGGGCGGTTAACGCGCGGTTTCGCGACGGAACCGCGTGATCCAGTCGCGGCTGGTGGCGTCGGCCACGGGGGCAGTGGCGGGTGTGGGCCATGCCTGCGGGGTGATGCCAAGGACGGTGCAGACACGGGCCAGGGTGTCTGTCGGGGCGCTGGCAAGCTGTTCGTAGGTCAGGCGTAACGGGGTGATGTTCTGTGCCGCGAACCAGCTGTCCCAGGCCCTATCCTGCGCGTTGAAATCGGCAAGCGCGGCGGCAATCGCGGCGCGGTCATAGGTTGCGGGGCTGGGCGGAGAGAGCCTTTCGCGCTCGGACCCGTCGGCGTGGCGGTGCCAGAGGCCGGATTGGCGGGCGCGGATCAGCGACACCGCCTGCGCCAGCTTGTCGGCGCGGCTGAGATGGATGAACAGGCAGCGCCCGAACGCGGCATCGAGGCGCGCGGGCGTGTCGGGGTGATCGGGATGGGCGCGGGCCAGCAGGTGCTCGACCCGGGGCAGATCGCGGCGCATCAGGCGCAGGCCGCAGATGCCGGTTGCGCCGCGCCCGGCTCTGCGCACCGCCGCCAACAGGCGCGAGGGATAGGCGGGCCGGTCGGAGTGCGTTGGGTCGGGCAGGCCCCAGTCGGTGATCCATTGCGGATCGGGATTGCCCATCAGGAACGAATCCGGCGCGCCCGCACCGCCGGTGGCGGTCAGAAGATCGCAAAGCAGCGTGCTGCCGCTGCGCGGCGTGGCGCAGATGATGTAGGCGGCATAGCCTGCCGTGCTCAATTCGCGACCATCAGGCGCAGCGCATCGTAGATGGCGGCGTGGGTGTTGCGGGCGCTGACCGCGTCGCCGATGCGGAAGAGCCGAAACGCGCCGTCGGGGTTATTATCCAGCGCTTGCGGGCGGCGGTCGATAAAGGCGTCGTGGTCAAGTTGGCCGAAGTTTTTCGACAGCGGTTTGAGATCGAAATAAAGCTCGTCCAGCGGCACGGTGCCGTGGTTCACCACAACCTGGTCGAAATGACGAACCTGGGTGTGATCGCTGTAATCGGTGCCGATGGTGGCGGCCAGGCGGTTGCCGTCGCTCGCCACGGATTTCAACCGGTACGTCACTGTGAAACGGGCGGATTTATCCTGCAGCGCGCGCATGTAGGGCACCAGGTTCATGCCCATCACCTCGGGCGCGAAGGCGCGGTCGGGGGTCATGATTTCGACCTGTGCGCCGGCATCTGCGATCACCTGCGCGGCCATCAGCGCGGGGTGGTCGCCCGCATCGTCGAAGATCAGCACATCCTGCCCCGGTTTCACGTCGCCCGACAGGATATCCCATGTGCTGACGGTCAGATCGTTGCCTTCGGCCAGCACCTGGGTGTTGGGATAGCCGCCGGTGGCGATGATGACGAGATCGGGGGATAGGGCGGTCACATCCTCGGCCTCGGCCCAGGTG
>JAASTF010000050.1 GCA_021767525.1 Paracoccaceae bacterium | reverse complement strand
CGCGTGATCGCCTATTCGACCTGTTCGCAGCTGGGTTACATGTTCGTGGCGGCAGGCGTGGGCGTTTACTCGGTCGCCATGTTCCACTTGCTGACGCACGCCTTCTTCAAGGCAATGCTGTTCCTTGGCGCCGGCTCGGTCATTCACGGGATGCATCACGAGCAGGACATGCGGAACTATGGCGGGCTGCGCAAGAAATTCCCGGTGACCTTCTGGGCGATGCTGATCGGCACGCTGGCCATCACCGGTGTTGGTATTCCGCTGACCACCATCGGCTTTGCCGGCTTCCTGTCGAAAGACGCGGTCATCGAAAGCGCCTATGCCGGCACCAATGGCGGCTACGCCTTCTGGATGCTGGTCATCGCGGCGCTGTTCACCAGTTTCTACAGCTGGCGGCTGATGTTCCTCACCTTCTGGGGCGAGCCGCGCGGCGACAAGCACACGCATGAACACGCCCATGAAAGCCCGACCGTCATGCTGGTGCCGCTGGGCGTTCTGGCGATCGGCGCGATTTTTTCGGGCATGGTGTGGTATAACAGCTTCTTCGGGCACACCGATGCCGTGGGCAAGTTCTTTGGCGTGCCCTATGCCGAGGCCGGCGCGCATGGCGAAGAGGATCACGCCGGACTGCGTGGCGCGCAAGGCAAGCTGGCGCTGGCCGAGTCGGGCGCGGGCACCCTTCGCGTGATCTCGGACGCGCCCGGTGTCATCACCGTCGCCGCCGAGGGCGAGGGCGAGCATCATTATGTTCTGACCGGCAAACCGGGCGAGGGCGCCATTCACGTGGCCCCGGGCAACACCGTTCTGGACGACGCGCATGCCGTGCCGAAATGGGTCAAGGTCAGCCCCTTCATCGCGATGGTTCTGGGCCTGCTGACGGCTTACTGGTTCTACATCCTGAACCCCGCCATGCCGCGCCGCGTGGCCGAGGCGAACCGCCCGCTTTACCTGTTCCTGCTGAACAAATGGTATTTCGACGAGATCTACGACTTTATCTTCGTGCAGCCGGCCAAGTGGCTGGGCGGCTTCCTGTGGAAGCGCGGCGATGGTGACGTGATCGACGGCACGATCAACGGCGTGTCGATGGGGGTGATCCCGTTCTTCACCCGCCTCGCGGGCCGGGCGCAGTCTGGCTACATCTTCACCTATGCATTCTGGATGGTCATCGGCATCGCGGTGCTGGTGACGTGGATGACGCTCACCGGGGGGGCGCAGTAATGGACAACCTTCTTTCCATCGTCACCTTCATCCCGGCGCTGGCCGCGGCGATTTTGGGCATCTTCCTGCGCGGCGACGACGCAGCGGCGCAGCGCAACGCCAAGTGGCTGGCCCTGATCGCAACCAGCGTGACATTCTTGGTGTCGCTGTTCATCCTGGCGCAGTTCGACCCCGCCGATACCGGGTTCCAGTTCGTGGAAGAACGCGAATGGCTGATGGGCCTGACCTATAAAATGGGGGTCGATGGCATCAGTGTTCTGTTCGTGATGCTGACCACCTTCATGATGCCGCTGGTCATCGCCGCCAGCTGGGAGGTCACGACCCGCGTCAAGGAGTACATGATCGCCTTCCTGATCCTGGAAACCCTGATGCTGGGCGTCTTCATGGCGCTGGACCTGGTGCTGTTCTACCTGTTCTTCGAGGCGGGCCTGATCCCGATGTTCCTGATCATCGGCATCTGGGGCGGCAAGAACCGCATCTATGCCAGCTTCAAGTTCTTCCTTTACACCTTCCTCGGCTCGGTTCTGATGCTGGTGGCGATGGTGGCAATGTATTCGGATGCGGGCACCACCGATATCCCGACGCTGATGCGCCACAGCTTTGGCAGCGAAACCTTCAGCGTGCTGGGTATTCAGATCGTGGGCGGCTTGCAGACCCTGCTGTTCCTGGCCTTCTTCGCCAGCTTCGCGGTCAAGATGCCGATGTGGCCTGTGCATACCTGGCTGCCCGACGCGCACGTGCAGGCACCCACCGCCGGCTCGGTCGTGCTGGCGGCGATCCTGTTGAAAATGGGCGGCTACGGCTTTTTGCGGTTCAGCCTGCCGATGTTCCCGGTCGGGGCCGACGTTCTGACGCCGCTGGTTTTGTGGATGAGCGTGATCGCCATCGTCTATACCAGCCTTGTCGCGCTGGTGCAGGAAGACATGAAAAAGCTGATCGCCTATTCGTCGGTCGCCCATATGGGCTATGTCACGATGGGCATTTTCGCGGCCAACCAGCAGGGGATCGACGGCGCGATTTTCCAGATGCTCAGCCACGGCTTCATCTCGGGCGCGCTGTTCTTGTGCGTCGGCGTCATCTATGACCGGATGCACACGCGCGAGATCGACGCCTATGGCGGCCTTGTGAACCGGATGCCAGCCTATGCGCTGATCTTCATGTTCTTCACCATGGCCAATGTGGGCCTTCCGGGCACCAGCGGTTTCATCGGCGAATTCCTGACGCTGATGGGCATTTTCCAGGTCAACACCTGGGTTGCGGCGGTGGCCACCACGGGCGTGATCCTGTCGGCGGCTTATGCGCTGTGGCTGTATCGCCGGGTTGTCTTTGGCGACCTGATCAAGGAAAGCCTGAAAACCATCAGCGACATGACCCGCCGGGAAAAGGCGATCTTCGCCCCGCTGATCGTGATGACCCTGTGGCTGGGTGTCTATCCCAGCGTGGTGACCGACATCATCGGCCCCTCGGTCGAGGCGCTGATCCAGAATTATGACATGGCCCTGGCCGATGGCGCATCCGCCACCCAGGTCGCCCACGCGGAATAAGGACGTGAACACAATGATCCAGGCTGATCTGACCGTTATCCTGCCGGAAATCATGTTGTCGGTCTTTGCGATGGCCGCGCTGCTGGTGGCCGTCTACACCGCCAAGGACCGCGCGGCGGGGCTGCTGACATGGATCACCGCCGCCTTCATGGCGCTGGTGGCGCTGTGGATCGGCTTTACCGGCGAAGGGGTGAACGTGGCCTTCGGCGGCATGTTCCACGACGACGCGTTCGCCCGTTTTGCCAAGGTCGCCATTCTGCTGAGCGCGGCGATTGTCCTGGTCATGAGCCAGGACTACATGGCGCGCCGCGCGATGCTGAAATTCGAATACCCGGTGCTGGTGGTGCTGGCGTCGGTCGGGATGATGGTGATGGTCAGCGCGGGTGACCTGATCGCGCTTTACATGGGGCTCGAGCTGCAATCGCTGGCGCTCTACGTGGTGGCCAGCCTGCGGCGCGACAGCATGAAATCGACCGAGGCGGGGCTGAAATACTTCATCCTCGGCGCGCTTTCGTCGGGCCTGCTGCTCTATGGTGCCTCGCTGGTCTACGGCT
The DNA here is from genome assembly GCA_021767525.1 of Paracoccaceae bacterium. GTDB lineage: Bacteria > Pseudomonadota > Alphaproteobacteria > Rhodobacterales > Rhodobacteraceae > Lutimaribacter. The sequence goes on along the minus strand of JAASTF010000050.1, from coordinate 11,668 downwards.
TTGCCGGCACCACGCTGTTTTCCGGCATCATCGAGGCCGCCGGCCAGGGCCAGGCGCCTTTGGGCCTGCTGTTCGGCTTGGTCTTCATGATTTCAGGCCTGGCGTTCAAGGTCTCGGCTGTGCCCTTCCACATGTGGACGCCGGATGTTTACGAAGGCTCGCCCACACCCGTTACCGCCTTTTTCGCAACCGCCCCCAAGGTGGCGGCGATGGGCCTGTTTGCGCGGGTGATGCACGACGCCTTCGGTGGCGTCACCGCGGATTGGAGCCAGATCATCGCCCTGCTGGCGGTGCTGTCCATGTTCCTGGGCGCGGTCGCCGCGATCGGGCAGACCGACATTAAGCGCCTGATGGCGTTTTCGTCGATCGCGCATATGGGCTATGCGCTGATCGGTCTGGCCGCGGGCACCGCGATGGGGGTCGAGGCGATGCTGATCTACATGGCGATCTACGTCACCATGAATATCGGCACCTTCGCCTTCATCCTGTCGATGGAAAAGGATGGCAAGCCGGTCACCGAAATCGCGGCGCTGAACATGTATGCCAAGCGCGAACCGGGCCGGGCGCTGGCGATGCTCGTGCTGCTGTTCAGCCTGGCGGGCGTGCCGCCGATGCTGGGCTTTTTCGCCAAGCTGGGCGTGTGGCGGGCGGCGCTTGATGCCGACATGGTGTGGCTGGTGGTGGCGTCGGCCGTGGCCTCGGCCATCGGCGCCTTTTATTACCTGCGCATCGTCTACTACATGTATTTCGGCACCGAGGGCGAGGCGCTGGAAACCAATCGCGCGCCGGTTCTGTGGGTCTGCCTGACGGGCTCGGCCGTGATCATGGTGCTAGGCATCATCAACCTGTTCGGGATCGAGGGGGCGGCCGCCGCTGCCGCGGCAACTCTTGTCAACTGACGTGCCCGCATATCATCCGCAACGGCGCCCCTTGGGCGCCGTTCGCATTTGGGCCCAAGCGCGATGAGTTGGCCGCAAGGCTATGGCCGGCGTGTCCTGGCCGAGGTCGACAGCACCAATGCCGAGGCCGCGCGCATCGCGCCCACTCTGGCCGGGCCGGAATGGATCCTGGGCCTGCGCCAGACGGCGGGCCGGGGCAGGCGGGGCCGGCCCTGGCGCGACCCGGTTGGCAACTTCGCCGCCACGCTGGTTCTGCGCCCCGAGGGTCGGCCCGACCATGTGGCGCTGTTGTCTTTCGTGGCCGCACTGGCGCTGCACGACGCCTGTGCCACCGTCACCGGCCAGCCCGCGCGCTTTCAGTTGAAATGGCCCAATGACGTGCTGCTGAATGGCGGCAAGCTGGCGGGTATCCTGCTGGAAAGCACAGGCGCGGCGGGGGGCGGCGTGGCGCATCTGGCCATTGGCATCGGGGTCAACCTGCGCGACGTGCCCCAACAAAACGCCGTCGAACCCCAGGCGTTGCGCCCGGTGTCGCTGCTGTCGGAAACCGGCGTGGCCATCACGCCCGAGGAGTTCCTGCATCAGCTGGCCCATGCGTTCGCGCAAAGAAAGACGCAATTCGACACCTACGGCTTTGCCCCGATACGCGAGGCCTGGCTGGCCCGCGCCGCCCGTCTGGGCGACCGCATCATCGCGCGCACCCTGCGCGACACGATGGAGGGCACGTTCGAGACGATTGACGACCGGGGCAATCTGGTGCTTTTGACAGCGCAAGGCCGCGCGGCGATCCCGGCGGCCGAGATTTTCTTTGAAGGGGGCGCAGATGCTTCTGGCGATTGATTGCGGCAACACCAATACCGTCTTCTCGATCTGGGATGGCGAAAGGTTCCTGTGCACCCTGCGCACCTCGACCCACCATGCGCGCACGGCGGATGCCTATTTCACCTGGTATTCCACGCTGATCAAGCATTACGGCATCGACGCCGACATCACGGCGGTCGTCATCGCCTCGACCGTGCCGCGCGTTGTCTGGAACCTGCGCGTCTTTACCGACCGATTTTTCGGGGTGCGCCCGCTGGTCGTGGGCAAGCCCGACTGCCTGTTGCCGCAGCCGCCCCGCGTCGATCCGGGCACCCAGGTCGGCCCTGACCGCCTGGCCAATGCCGTTGGCGCGTTCGACCGGCATGGCGGCGACGTGGTGGTTGTGGATTTCGGCACCGCCACCAATTTCGACGTGGTGGCCGAGGATGGCGCCTATGTCGGCGGTGTCATCGCGCCGGGGGTGAACCTGAGCCTCGAGGCGCTACATATGGGGGCTGCGGCCCTGCCGCATATCGACGTGACACAGCCCGAACAGGTGATCGGCACCAACACGGTGGCCTGCATCCAATCGGGGGTGTTCTGGGGCTATACCGGCCTGATCGAAGGCATCACCGCCCGCGTCAAAGAGGAATATGGCCGCCCGATGAAAGTGGTTGGAACCGGCGGGCTTGCGCCCCTGTTCGCCCAGGCGGAAGACCTTTTTGATTGCATCGAGGACGATCTGACAATGCACGGCCTGACCGTGATACACGCATATAACAAGGAACACGGCACCATATGAGCAGCGAAAAACTGATCTATCTGCCCCTCGGCGGCGCCGGCGAAGTGGGCATGAACTGTTATGTCTACGGCTACGGCCCCGAGGATAACGAACGCCTGATCGTGGTCGATCTGGGCGTGACCTTTCCCGACATGGACAGCACGCCCGGCGTCGACCTGATCCTGCCCGATATCGCCTGGCTGGAAGAGCGCCGCGACCGGATCGAGGCGATTTTCATCACCCACGCGCACGAGGATCACGTGGGCGCGGTGGGGCATCTGTATGAACGGCTGGGCGCGCCGATCTATGCCCGCGCCTTCACCGCCCATATCGCGCGGGGCAAGATGGCGGAATACGGGTTTTCCGACAAGGCGGTGACAACCGTTTCGAAATGGCCCGAAACCGTGCAGGCCGGCCCCTTTACGGTGGGCTTCCTGCCGATCTCGCATTCGATCCCGGAAACCAGCGCGCTGGTGATCGACAGCCCCGATGGCCGCGTCGTGCATACCGGCGATTTCAAGCTGGACCGCACACCCATCGTCGGCGAGCCGTGGGACCCCGACACATGGGCCGAGGTGGCGAAACCCGGCATCAAGGCGCTGATCTGCGATTCCACCAACGTCTTTTCGCCCGATCCCGGCCGGTCGGAAACCGATATCGCCGACAACCTCGAGGCACTGATTTCCGAAGCGTCGGGCATGGTCGTGGCCACGACATTCGCCAGTAACGTCGCACGGGTCAAAACCCTGGCCGAGGCGGGCGTGCGTGCGGGCCGCTCGATCTGCCTGATGGGGCGCGCGATGCGCCGGATGATCGAGGCATCGGTCGCCACCGGCGTGCTGGCCGATTTCCCCTCGGTCATCAGCCCCGAGGATGCCGCCCAGGTGCCACGTGAAAACGTCATGCTGATCGTAACCGGCAGCCAGGGCGAGCGCCGCGCGGCCAGCGCGCAGCTGGCGCAGGGCAAGTATAACGGCATGACGATGAAAGAGGGCGACCTGTTCCTGTTCTCGTCGAAAACCATTCCGGGCAACGAACGCGGTGTCATTCGCATCATCAACGCCTTTTCGGAAATGGGCGTCGACGTGGTCGACGACCAGGGCGGGCGCTATCACGTGTCGGGCCATGCCAACCGGCCCGACCTGACGACAATGCACCAGCTGATGAAGCCGCAGATCGTTATCCCGATGCATGGCGAGCACCGGCACCTGCGCGAGCACGCCAAGCTGGCCACCGCCAATGGCGCGCAGTCCATCGTCGCGGTGAACGGCACGATGGTGTCGCTGTCGGGCAACGCGCCCAAGTTGGCGGGCTATGTCGAAACGGGGCGCACCTATCTGGATGGTTCGGTGCAGATCGGCGCGCTGGACGGCATCGTGCGCGACCGTATCCGCATGGCGTTGAACGGGCACGTGGTGGTGTCGGTGGTTCTGGATGAAAACGACGAGCCGCTGGGCGAGCCCTGGTGCGAATTGAAGGGCCTGCCGGAAATCGGCCGCTCGAACGCGCCGCTTCTGGACGTGCTGGAGGAAGACCTGGACCAGTTCCTGCGCCGTGCGGGCGACAAGACCCGCGCCGACGACGACAAGCTGGAAGAGGGTCTGAAACGCATCGCCCGCAAGACCTGCCAGGACGAGATCGGCAAGAAGGCCGAGGTGACGGTGATCGTCAGCCGGCTGGAATAGGCCCGGCTTGCCCGTCCCGGGGGGCTTTACCGGGACGGGTCGTCACGCCTGACGCTGGAACTTCCGCGGCCCGCGCTACGTTGACGGGCCAATGGAAAGGAGCGTTCACATGATCAAGAAAAGTGGTTCCGCGAATTGGCAAGGCGGCCTGAAGGACGGCACCGGCACGGTGTCGACCGAGTCGGGCGTGCTGGACATGGAAATCTATGGCTTCAACAAGCGGTTCGAAGGCGCGCCGGGCACCAACCCCGAAGAGCTGATTGCCGCCTCGCACGCCAGCTGTTTTTCGATGGCGCTGTCGATGATCCTGGGCGAGGCCGGATTTACGCCCGATCACATCTCGACCAAGTCCACCGTGTCGCTCGAGCAGAAGGATGGCGGTTTTGCCGTAACGCAAAGCCATCTTGTCGTCAGCGCGCAGGTGCCGCATGCCAGCGCCGAGGATTTCGAAAAGGCCGCGCAAACGGCCAAGGAAAATTGCCCGATTTCCAAGCTGCTGAATGCCGAGATCACGATGGAGGCGTCGCTGACCTGATCTATTCGTCGCGGCGTATCGCGAGGGCATCGGCAAGGGTCAGTGCCTCGCCGCCATAGCCCCAGTTGCCGCTTTTGATTTCATGAATGCGAACTGACGTGGCGGCCTTCATTCGGCCGCCCGCTACCTCGGCGAAGGCATCGGTTACTTTCGCGATCATCTGCGCCTTTTCCTCGCTGGAAAAAACGCCTTCCATCACTTGGATATCGATCAGTGGCATGGGTCTTCTCCCTGTTGCGCGGGGTCAAGCGTAACAGGGATTGGCCGGGCCGCAAAACATGGAAGGTCAGCCCGCGCGGCGTTCGTCGAAACTTAGCGCGATGAAGCTGGGCATGTGATCGCCCATGCCCACCACCTTGTCATCCCGGCCGCGCCCGCCGCGGCCGCGGTTGCGGTCGGATTTGGGCTTGTCGTCGCGTTTGCCGGGTTTTTCCTGCGGCTGGGCCTGCGCCTCGTCTGCCTTGGGCTCGGGGGCCTTTTCGGCCTCGGGCTTTTTCGACCGGCTGCGCGAGCCGCGGGATTTCTTTTCCGGCTTGGGCGTGTCATCACCCTTGGCGTCCGTCTCGGACGCGGTGTTGCCCAGCGGGTTCTCGATGCGCGGGATTTCCTGCTGCACCAGCCGTTCGATCGCGTCGAACGCCTTTTCGTCGCGCGGTGTGCAGATCATCAGGGTCGTGCCCTTTTTGCCCGCGCGGCCGGTGCGACCGATGCGGTGCACGTAATCCTCGGCATGGCCGGGCACGTCGAAATTGAACACGTGGCTGACATCGGGAATATCGAGGCCACGGGCCGCCACGTCCGACGCCACCAGAAACCGCACCGTGCCTTCGCGAAAGCCGTCAAGCGTGCGCATCCGTTGACTTTGATCCAGATCGCCATGGATCGGCGCCGCGTCATAGCCGTATTTTTTAAGGCTTTTGGCGGTCACATCCACATCCGTTTTGCGGTTGCAAAAGATGATCGCGTTCTTGCATTTTTCACCCTCGGCGTCGATCATAGCGCGCAGCAGGCGGCGTTTTTCGCTGCCTTCGCGGTCGCGGCGCGACGCCTTGAACATGACCACGCCCTGCTTGATGTTTTCGCTGGTCGTGGCCTGGCGCGCGACCTCGATCCGCTCAGGCGCCGAGAGAAAGGTGTTGGTGATCCGCTCGATCTCGGGCGCCATCGTGGCGCTGAAGAAAAGGGTTTGCCGGGTGAAAGGCGTTAGGCTGAAGATGCGTTCGATATCGGGGATGAACCCCATGTCGAGCATCCGGTCGGCCTCGTCCACCACCATGATCTGAACGCCGGTCAGCAGCAGCTTGCCACGCTCGAAGTGGTCCAGCAGGCGGCCCGGCGTTGCGATCAGCACGTCAACGCCGCGGTCGATCAGCTGTTCCTGTTCCTTGAAGCTGACACCGCCGATCAGCAGCGCCTTGGTCAGTTTCAGGTGCTTGGTATAGGTGTCGAAATTCTCGGCCACTTGGGCGGCCAGTTCGCGCGTGGGGCACAGCACCAGGCTGCGTGGCATGCGTGCACGCGCGCGGCCCTTGGCCAGCAGCGTGATCATCGGCAGCGTAAAGCTGGCCGTCTTGCCGGTGCCGGTCTGGGCGATGCCCAGAACGTCGCGTCCCGCAAGCGCGGGCGGAATGGCGCCAGCCTGGATCGGCGTCGGGGTTTCATAGCCGGCTTCTTCGACGGCTTTAAGAACTTTCGGGTCGAGATTGAGATCGGAAAACTTCGTCATGGGTATCCGTTTGTTACGGACACGTCGCGGCCCGTAGCGTCTGATCGGGGTCAGGCCCGTATGGCCCCGCGGTTTGTCGCGATGCGACCCCTCCGCGCGCACTTAAACTAAAGGCGCTGTTGGGTCAATGCAGCTGCGCGTCGAAAGGGCGCGTAGCCGTCATTTGCCCGGGGAATCCCGCGCTTTTTGGCGGATTGTCTCCTATTCGGGGGGGAAGCCCGGGAAATGGCGCGCCCTCTTTGCGTCAAGCGCCAGATCGTGGCGGCGCAGCAGGCCATGTGCTGCCAGCCTGTCACACAGCGCGGGTGTTGCGGTGCAGACGCTGTCGTAAAACCGCCGGATCGCCTTTTCGCCGCCCTCGTTGCGCAAGCTGCGCAGCAGCTGATGCATCGTCAGCGCGCCTTTCTGCCCCGGTTTAAGCTCGGCCCGGTACGATCCCTTTTCCAGCCGATAGTCGAGCGCCGCGCGAAACGCCTCCCAGCTTTCGGCATGCATGTGAAGCAGCGTGGTGTCATCCAGCAAGACCTCGCCGGGGTTCATCGCCTCGCCAACCCAGATGTTGTGGATCTGCACCTTCAGCCCGTCGATGCCGGTACGATAGATCATCTTGCCCGCCACATGGGACAGAAAGCCGCCATTCAGATGCGCACCGTAATCGGGCCAGATGGCAGCGGTTTGCCGGTCGCGGGTGGGGCGGTCGGGCGCGCAGGTCTTGAAATGCGTGATGGGGCCAGGCCCCTCCAGCGCCTCGGCCGGACGGATGCGCGCGCCCATGCAGTCGGGCGGCAGCGCGGCCAGTTGATCGGCCAGCGGGCGGTCGGGCCACAGGAATTCATCCACGTCGATATGCGCCAGCCAATCGACCTGACCACTGGCGCGTCCATAGGCGTGGCGCGCGTTTTCGAACTGGCGCGACTGGTGCTTGACCCGCCGCTTCATCCCCAGCTTTTGCCAATAGGCGTCATCGGTCAGCAGGGGGCGGCATTTCGGATGGGCCTTCAGCGCGTCGAAGGCCGCGCGGTTGTCATCGTCTAGATAGATGAACAGCCGATGCGCGCCCAATTCAAGGTGATGTGCGGCGAAATCCAGAACCGCGAGGGCGGGCGCCTTGATTGTGGACACAAGGCCCCAGGTCGGTGTGTTCATGCCGTGCCTCCGGGCAGGGGCCCGAAATGGCGCGCAACGGCATCGTCCAGGTTCAGCGGCCGTTCGATCAGCATCCCGTGCGCCCTCAGCCCCTCGACCAGACGGGGCGAGGCGGCGCAGACCTCGTCGAAAAAGGCGCGCAGGCCCGGCTCACCCTCGGTTTCGATCAGGTAATCCAGCACATCGCGCAGCTTGAACTTGTCGGCGTCGGCCTTGCGATAGCTGCCGCGCGTCATGCGAAACTCCAGATGCTGACGAAAGCTGTGCCAATCGGGGGCGTGAGCATGGCCCAGAAGGATCGTATCGGTCCGCTGGCGGTTCTGCACCGGCGCGCCTTCGTGGGTCAGCGTGTGTAGGCCCAGACGCAGCCCGTGAATGCCGGTGCGCGCGATCAGCTTGCCCTCGAGATGGCTGACGAAACCGCCGCGCAGGTGACTGCCAAAAGTGGGGTATAGCTGTTCCAGCACAGACTTGTCCGAACCTGCCATGCGCGGTGTGGTCTTGAACATCTCGGGCGCGCTGCCCGCCAACAATTCCACCGGCGGCATCAAGAGGGCGGCCTGATCGGGCGGTGCGGCGGCCAGCAGGTCGGGCAGGGCGTTGTCAGGCAGGATGAATTCGTCGACATCCACATGGGCCAGCCAATCCAGATCGCTGTCATTATAGCATTGCGTGGCGACCCAGGCCTGCCGCATCTGGTGCGCCTTCATCCGCGGCTTTTTCTGGCTGGCCCACCAGGCATCATCGCAGGTGATGACCTGCACCCTGTCGTTCTGCGCAAGGGTGGCCGCTGCTTGTGGGTCGGGCGCGTCAAGGTAGATCGTCACCCGGGCGGCACCCAGATCAAGATGATGCGCAGCAAAGCGCGCGATCCGGTGCAGGGGCGCGTTGGTCAGCGTCACGGTGCCCCAGCGAACCTGCGTCGGATCGGTCTGGATGCGCGCCGGATCGACGGGCGCATCCACCGGCGCGGCCTCGCGCGGTTTGCGTTGCTTGACGCCACCTTCGGCCAGTTGCTTTTCGCGGCGCGCGCGCATGACGCGCAGCCGGCGGAATACGCCGCCCGGATCGTGGATCAGCAGGTTCAGCAGATGCTGGGCCAAGGGGGCGATCACCGGGTCGCTGTCGGCATCCTGCCACAGCCGTCCCAGCAGGTTCACGTCCAGCCCGCCGCCCGCGATGGAATAGGCATCCATCTCGAGCGGCAGGCGCTTGGCCGATTTCTTGCGCAGGGCAAAGGGTTCATCCGGGGTTGAGCCGGAATAAAGCCGCTCGGTTTCATAGAGTTTCATCGTCCCGAACAATACGGTCAGCGACTGGCCCACGCGGCGTTGTGTTTCGGTCAGCCCGTGATCGCCGAAGGTGGTGACCGCCGAGACCAGCCAGCGCGCATCGAGTCGCCGCAGAAGATAGTCATGCTCTTCGGCCCAGAGCCGGTGGAACAGCGCGGCGCAATGGGCGGGCTGGGCGCGGCGCCGCAGGTTGGCGATCAGCAAGCCATGCAGCCGCAAAAGTTGAGGCAGCGCATCAAATTCTTTCGACAACTCTTTGAATTTGCGCGCATAAGTGGTGCGGCTGTCACCCGTTTCCAAGGCGCGGCGGTCGACCCGGGCGGTTTTGAGCGGGGCAAAGTCGACATCGAGCGGCGGCAGCGCCTCGCCGGGGCCATAGACCAGCGGATCGCGGCGCCCTTCCATCTGGGTCAGGATCGCGGGAAAACCGCCGGGATAGGTAGGGTCGGGGCTGCTCATGCGGCGAAGATGGCGCGCCCTGCGGAATTGCGCAAGCGCTGGCGTCAGGCGGGGGGCAGCGGGTCGCCCTCGTCCAGGTGCGGGCCGGGGGTGCGGGCGGCCTCGACGCGCGCCCAAACCATTGGATTGATCCGTTCGGGCCAGACGCCCGACAGGGCAAAGCGCATCCGCGGAGATGCTTTGGCTTGTGTTTCGATGGCCGTGATCGTGGCGGGCCCGTGCTGGGCCAGCAGATCCTCAAGCGGGCCGGCGGCGATCAGGGCCACGTCTTCGGGTGTGGTGGCCTGGGCCAAGGCGGCTTCGGTCAGAGCCAGGCCGGTGTCGGGCTCGGCTTGGCACAGCGCGTCGGTCAGGGCATAGGCCCAGGCATTTGGATGGTCGCGCAGGCTGTCCTCGGACGGATCGTCGTCGGCGGTGTCGCGCAGGTAGCCAAGCAACCGCTCGGCCAGCCGGGCCACGGGCAGGTCACCCGGCGGCAGCGCGTCGGGGGACAGGTTCAACAGCTGGGCGATGCGGGTGCGGGGGATGTCTGTCATGCGGCGAAGATGGGGCTGCGGGTGGCGCGGCGCAAGCGGCGATTACGCGGCGCTGGGGTGGATCATGGGGGTGTAGCCGTGGCGGAACACGGCGAGCAAGGGGGCAGGAGTCAGCACCGTTACCTTACCGGTTGGGCGCTTTTGCTTTGACGTATAAGCATCGGGTGAGAAACGAAAAATCCTTGATCTACTGACAAGAAAAGGGTGGCCATCCTGCACGATAACCGTCCCGGTCGGCAGGTCGTCTGAGGGGGCGTTATGGCGCACCTGATGGCGGGTGCGTGTCACGCGGGCGCGGTGCAGGGCGCGGTCCATTGCGGCGGCGTTCGCGACGGGGCCGTGCGCCCGCTCCCATGCCGTGCGAAAGCGCGTGTAGTCAGCGCGGCGGCATTCGGCGCAGGGGCGGTGGCCGGCGGCAAGCGCCACGGCCTCGTCCAGGAAAAACAGCGCGGTCCAGCCGCGATCAGGCATGGGGCCGTGGTAGCGGCCCGACGGATGGGTGAGCGTGCAGCAGATCCAGTTCTGATGACGCCAGCGTGACACGCCAAGCCGGCCCTGCGCGTCGTGCAGGATGCCGCGATTGCCGGTCAGTGTGCCGCGCGCCGGGTGGGCCACGATTTCGCCTGTGGGCAGCACCCGGTTTTGCAGCGTCACACCATCATTTCCTTTGTCGCAGAAAGGGTTACGTCAGGATAATCCCGCTCGACCCGGTCGATATCCCATTGCAGGCGCGTCAGGTAAACGATGTCGCCATCGTTGTCTTGCGCGATGTGCTGCTTGTTGGCGGCCACGAATTTATCGACCGCCTCTTTGGGCCCTGTCACCCACCGGGCGGAGGTAAACTGCGACGATTCGAACCGCACGGGCAGGCCGTATTCCAGCTCGATCCGGCTGGCCAGCACCTCGAATTGCAGCGCGCCGACGACACCGACGATAAAGCCCGCGCCCATCGTGGGCTTGAACACCTTTGCGGCGCCTTCTTCGGCGAATTGCATCAGCGCCTTTTCCAGGTGCTTGGCCTTCATCGGGTCGCCCGCGCGGCAGGTTTGCAGCAGTTCCGGCGCAAAGCTGGGGATACCTGTAGCACGCAAAGCTTCCCCTTCGGTTAACGTATCGCCGATGCGTAGCTGGCCGTGGTTGGGAATGCCGATGATGTCGCCGGCCCAGGCCTCTTCGGCCAGTTCGCGATCCGAGGCCAGGAACAGCACCGGGTTCGATACGGCCATCGGTTTCTTGGTGCGCACATGGGTCAGTTTCATGCCGCGTTTGAAATGCCCCGAGGCCAGCCGCACAAAGGCCACGCGGTCGCGGTGCTTGGGGTCCATATTGGCCTGCACCTTGAAGACAAATCCGGAAACCTTTGATTCCTCGGGGGAAATCTGGCGCGGCTCGGCCTGTTGGGGTTGCGGCTCGGGGCCGTATTCGGCGATGCCGTCCATCAGTTCCTTGACGCCGAAAGAGTTGATGGCGCTGCCGAACCAGATCGGTGTCATATGCCCTTCGAGCACCGATTGCGGATCGAGCGCGGGCAGCAGCTCGCGCGCCATTTCGACCTCTTCGCGCAGCTGGTCGAGCAGGTGGGCGGGCACGTGTTCGGCCAGCTTGGGGTCGTCCAAACCGTTGATTTGAATGGATTCCGCCACCTTGTTGCGATCGGCGCGGTCCATCAGCTCCAGCCGGTCGTGGAGCATGTCGTAGCAGCCCAGGAAATCGCGACCCATGCCGATGGGCCAGCTGGCGGGCGTGACGTCGATCGCCAGATTTTCCTGGATTTCGTCAATGATATCAAACGTATCGCGGCTTTCGCG
>JAASTF010000326.1 GCA_021767525.1 Paracoccaceae bacterium | reverse complement strand
GGTGTTGTTGAAGCTGGAGTTCACATGCGCGACGCCAGCTGCGATGTTCTTGGAGACCTTTTTCTTGCCCCCACGACGGGTATCACGTGCCATTGGTGCGGACCTCCCTTACTTCTTCTTGCCTGCGATGGGCTTTGCGGGGCCCTTGCGCGTGCGTGCGTTGGTGTGGGTGCGCTGACCGCGCACGGGGAGGTTGCGGCGATGGCGCAGGCCGCGGTACGACCCCAGGTCCATCAGGCGCTTGATGTTCATCTGCACTTCGCGGCGCAGGTCGCCTTCGACGGTGTAGTTCGCGTCGATATGCTCACGAACGGCCAGCACTTCGGCATCGCTCAGTTCGTTCACGCGGCGGGTCTGGTCGATATTCACCGCATCGCAGATCGCCCGGGCCGAAGCCGGGCCAATGCCGTGGATATAGGTGAGTGCGATGGGCACCCGTTTGTTGGTCGGGATGTTGACGCCGGCAATACGTGCCACGTTATCTTTCCTTTCGTTGCGGTTCCGTAGTTCCAGAACCTTTTTTCACAACGGAGGCCCGAGGCATAACCTGCGGGCCACAGCTGATGATCGAGGTGATGGGATTCCCAACGGGAATCACCCGCGGGTCGCGGGATAGGGCTGACTAGGGGCAAATGGCGGGGGCGTCAAGCCCCTGCCCCCCGGTTTTCGGCTCAGTCCAGCGCCGCGGCGATTTCGGCCTTCACGGCGTCGATCTCGCCCAAACCGTCGACCCGCGTCAGGTCGCCCTTGGCATAGTAATAGCCGATCAGCGGGCTGGTCTTCTTGTAATATTCCATCAGACGGTTCTTGAGGCTTTCCTCGTTATCGTCCGCACGGCGCTTGAACTCGGCCTTCTGGCCGCAGCTGGTGCAGACACCGTCGGCCGGAATGGGCTTGGTGTTGTCGTTATACACCTCGCCGCAATTGCCGCAGGTCGAGCGCGCGGTGATGCGGGCAACCAGCGCCTCGTCATCGACCTGCATCTCGATCACGGCGTCCAGCTTTTCGCCGGTCTCGGCCAGCAGGTCGGCCAGCGCATCGGCCTGGGCCAGGGTGCGCGGGAAGCCGTCGAAGATGAACCCGCCCTTCTTGTCGCCTTGCAGCTTTTCGCGGATCAGGCCGATCACGATCTCATCGGTCACAAGCTCGCCGCGGGCCATCACATCGGCGACGATCTTGCCCATCTGGGTGCCGCTGTCCTTGGCCTCGCGCAGCATGTCGCCGGTCGACAGCTGGATCATGTCCCGCTCGTCCACAAGGATGCGTGCCTGGGTGCCCTTGCCGGCACCCGGCGGTCCAAGAAGAATGATATTCATCGGCGTGCTGTCCCTTTCTTGCGCTTCTTGCCACCTTTGCCGCGCAGCTGCGATTTCTCGATCAGCCCTTCGTACTGGTGGGCCAGAAGGTGGCTTTGCACCTGCTGGATCGTATCCATCGTAACCGACACCACGATCAGAACCGACGTGCCGCCGAAATAGAACGGGATCGACAGCTGGCTGCGCAGGATTTCCGGCAACAGGCAGACCGCCGCCAGATAGCCCGACCCCAGCACCAGGATGCGGTTCACGACATATTCCAGGTAATCGGCGGTTTTCTTGCCCGGACGGATCCCCAGGACAAAGCCATTCTGGTTCTTCAGGTTTTCGGCCACGTCGTCGGGTTTGAAGGCCACGTTGAACGTGTAGAAATAGGCAAAGAACACGATCATGATGGTGAAGAACGCCAGATACAGCGGCTGGCCCGGGCCGAAATAGGCCAGGATCGTCGACATGATCGGATTGGTCTGGTTGCCCGAGAAGGTGCTGATCGTCGTCGGCAGCAGCAAAAGCGAGCTGGCAAAGATCGCCGGGATCACGCCCGACGGATTGACCTTGACCGGCAGGTGGCTGTTGCCGCCGTCATACACCTTCATCCCAACCTGGCGGCGCGGATACTGGATGTGGATCTTGCGCAGCGCGCGCTCCATGAACACCACGAACGCGATGACCGCGATCACCATCAGGATCACGCCCACGATGACCGCCGGGCTCAGCGCGCCCGAGCGGCCCTGGCTGAGGAATTGCGCCAGCGCGGCGGGCAGTTCGGCGATGATGCCGACGAAGATGATAAGCGAGATCCCGTTGCCGATGCCGCGGGCCGTGATCTGTTCGCCCAGCCACATCAGGAACATCGTGCCACCGACAAGCGTAATTACGCAGGACGCGCGGAAAAAGAGGCCCGGATCGGTCACCAGGTCGCCCGTCTCAAGGCTGACCGCCAGACCGTAGGCTTGCAGCGTCGCCAGGAACACCGTGCCGTAGCGGGTGTACTGGTTCATCTTCTTGCGGCCCTGCTCGCCCTCTTTCTTCATCTGCTCCAGCGCCGGCACCATCGAGGCCAGCAACTGCACGATGATCGAGGCCGAGATGTACGGCATGATGCCCAGGGCAAAGATGCCCATGCGCCCCAGCGCGCCGCCGGTGAACATCGACAGGATGCCCCCAAGGCCCGCTGCCGCGCCTTCCATGAACTCGCGCAGGGCCTGCCCGTCGATGCCCGGGACCGGAATAAACGTGCCCAACCGGTAAACGATCAAAAGCCCAAGCGTAAAGAAGATGCGGTTGCGAAGGTCGGTTGCCTTGCCCAAGGCGGCCCAACTGGTGTTCGCCGCCATTTGTTCTGCTGCAGATACCATGCGGTCTCTCTCTAGCGCGAACGCCGCCCGACGCGTTTTCCAGCGTCAGGCGGCGTCATAAGGAAAACTGGGATGTATGTAAGCGGCGCGGACGCCGCCCACAACCCGTTATTCGGCCGCCTGCGCGGTTGTGACCGTCAGCGACCCACCGGCCTTTTCGACGGCGGCGATGGCCGATTTCGACGCGCCGGTGACCTCGATGGTCATCTTGGCGCTGACATCGCCCTTGGCCAGCACGCGCACGCCGTCCAGCTTGCGGCGCACCAGGCCGCATTCAACCAGCGCGTCTTCGGTGATCTTGCCGGCGTCCAGCTTTTTCTCGTCGATGAATTTCTGGATCAGGCCCAGGTTCACAACGGCGAATTTCTTGCGGTTGGGCTTGTTGAAGCCGCGCTTGGGCAGACGCTGGTACAGCGGCATCTGGCCGCCTTCATAGCCCTTGATGGCCACGCCCGAGCGGGATTTCTGACCCTTGATACCACGGCCACCCATCTTGCCCTTGCCCGAGCCGGGGCCACGGCCGACGCGCATGCGTTTCTTGGCGGCGCCTTCGTTGTCGCGCAGTTCGTTGAGTTTCATGTCGCTTCTCCTATGCCGGAACCGACCCCGAAGCGAACGGGCCGGACGCGGCGTTTCTTGGTTGTTGAGTCGTGGCGCTTTCGGCCACCGGGGGCGTATAGACGGGTCGCATGTGCATTGCAAGGCCCTGCAAAGGCAAACGCCCCGGCCATTTCGGGCCGGGGCGTCGCAAGATTGGTAGAGTGGGCAGTCTGCCCACCGGGGGCTTAGCCCTTTTCTTCGATGATCTCGACCATGTGGGGGATCTTGGCGATCATGCCACGGATCGCGGGCGTGTCTTCCAGCTCGCGGGTCTTGTGCATCTTGTTCAGGCCCAGGCCGATCAGCGTCTGGCGCTGCTTGGCGGGGCGGCGGATCGGGCTGCCGATCTGCTTGACAACGATGGTCTTGGCCATGGGTTACGCCTCCTCAGCCACTTGGCCGCTTTCCTGCGGGCTTTCTTCACGCTTGGGCAGGATGTCGGCGACCTTCTTGCCGCGACGCTGTGCAACCGACCGCGGCGACTGTTCGGCCTGCAGGCCGTCCAGGGTGGCGCGGATCATGTTGTACGGGTTCTGCGAGCCGATCGACTTGGCGACCACGTCCTGAACGCCCAGCATCTCGAACACGGCGCGCATCGGACCACCGGCGATGAT
>JAASTF010000049.1 GCA_021767525.1 Paracoccaceae bacterium | reverse complement strand
TGGGGTTCAAGGGGCGTTTTGACATTGCCTGCGAAAACAAATGCCTTAGGCTTTGCCGCAACCCCTAGCCCGATGGAGGCCCCATGCTTGCCCGCCCGGTATTTCACCTGATCCCCGTGCTTTTCGCCGTCGCCGCGCTGGTGTTGGCGCAGGCCGCGCCCGCCCGTGCCGCAGACCGCGACCGGATCGAGGCGTTTCTGGCGACGACGGGGTTTGACGTGGCGCTGGACTCGATCGCGCTTTCGGCGGAAAACGCCCCCCGGATGCTGGGCCGCGAGGCTGGCGATTTCGGCGCGCAATGGACCCGCCTGGCCGAGCGTGTTTTCGATACACAAGTGATGCACAACATGGCTGTATCGATCCTGGCCGAAACGCTGGACCAGGATGACCTGATGAACGCGGTCGAGTTTTATGCCTCGCCGTTGGGCGAACGGCTGGTCGAGGCCGAGAACGCGTCGCACCAGGTGACGGATCGTGCGGCCAAGCTGGACCGGGGCGAGGCGCTTTTTGCGCAGCTCGTCGCCGAAGGCTCGCCCAAGGTGGAGCTGTATCAGCGGATGAACGATGCTATCAGCAGCGACGATGCCAGCGTCCGCGCGGTCGAAGAAATCCAGGTGCGGTTCCTGATGGCGGCGTCGGCCGCCGGTGTGCTGGAGCGGCGGCTGGACGAAGCGGCGCTGCGTGCGGCGCTGGCGGCGGGGCGCGACGAGCTGCGCACCGATCTGCGCCGTAACGCGCTGGCGGGCGCTGCCTATACCTATGATGCGTTCGATGCGGACGAGTTGGAACGCTATGCCGAGGCGCTGGAAGATCCCGCGATGCGCCGCGTGTACGAATTGCTGAACGCGGTCCAGCACGAGATCATGGCCAACAGGTTCGAGGTGCTGGCCACCGAAATGGCCGATCTGGCCCCGCAGCAAGAGCTATGATCGCCGCCGCACGACACCTGGCGCCCGCCGCGCTGGCGCTGGCGGTATTGGCCGCGCCGGTAGAGGCGCAAAGCGGGGTCGAGCCGCTTTTCGAGGCCATGCAGATGGACCGGCTGATCGCGCAGATGCGCGACGAGGGGCTGGCCTATGGCGAAACCCTGGCCGACGACATGCTGCCGGGCGGAGTGGACGCGCAATGGCGCGCCCTGCTGACGCGCATCTACGACACCGACAAGATGGCCGACGTGGTTCGGGCCGAGTTTACCCGGGCCTTCGGGGAAACCGATCCGGCGCCGCTGCTGTCGTTTTTTCAAAGCGCGCCGGGGCAGGCGCTGGTCGAGGCCGAGCTGGACACCCGCGCCGCCATCGCAAACCCGGAAATCGAAGAGGCCGCGCGCGATATTTGGCGTCAGGCCGACAAATCGACGCCGCGTCAGCAGTTGATCGCGGACTACGTCGCGATCAACGACCTGCTGGAATACAATGTCTCTGGTGCGATGACGTCGAATTACCAGTTCTTCACCGGGCTGGTCGAAGGCGGCGCAATCGATATGACCGAGGACGAGATCCTGCAGGATGTCTGGGCGCAAGAGGCCGAAACACGCGCGGACACCCGCGAATGGTTGTTCGGCTACCTGACGATGGCCTATGACGAGCTGCCGGAAAGCACCCTGGCCGATTACGTGGCCTTGTCGCGCACCGATGCGGGAAGGGCGCTGAACCGGGCGCTTTTCGCCGGGTTCGACCGCATGTACGCCGAGCAATCCCTGTCGCTGGGGCTGGCGGTGGCCAGTCTCATGGCGCAGGGCGAGGAATTGTAGGCCTGCCCGTCCAATACCCTTGACTTGGCCGCGCCGATCGTGGAAAAGCGCGCAACCGGGCAGGGGCGACTCTGCCCGGTGCTCATTTGGTATTGCCCTTACACGGGGGCACGCTGTCCGCGGCGGCCGCAAGGCCACACAACACCCGATCCGGGGGCCCCAGGACGCGGAAGACAAGAAGGAAGACACCGATGTTCGCGGTTATGAAAACCGGCGGCAAGCAATACAAGGTCCAGTCCGGCGATATCCTCCGGGTGGAAAAGCTGGCCGCTGACGCGGGTGAAACCGTGCAGTTCAACGAGATTCTGATGCTGGGTGGCGACAAGACCGTTGTCGGCGCCCCGCTGGTCGACGGCGCCGCCGTGCAGGCCGAAGTGATCGACCAGATCAAGGGTGACAAGGTCATCAACTTCGTCCGCCGTCGCCGCAAGCACTCGTCCAAGCGCACCGTTGGCCACCGCCAGCAGCTGACGCTGGTGAAAGTGACCGACATCCTGGCCTCGGGCGGGGACAAGTCGGGCGTCAAGGCCGCCATCGGTGCCGGCTCGGTCGCAGGCGTTGCCGCCGCTGCCGCCGCGCCCAAGAAAGCCGCAAAGCCCGCCGCCAAAAAGGCCGAGGCGCCGAAAGCCGCCGCCGCTGGCGCGGACGACCTGAAACAGCTGTCGGGCGTTGGCCCCGCGCTGGAGAAGAAACTGCACGAGGCAGGGGTCACCACCTTTGCCCAGATCGCGGCCTGGACCGAAGAGGACATCGCCGCAATGGACGAAAAGCTGTCGTTCAAAGGCCGGATCGAGCGTGAAGGCTGGGTCGAACAGGCCAAGGAACTGGCAGGCAAGTAAGGAGACCAACCAATGGCACACAAAAAAGCAGGCGGTTCGTCCCGTAACGGCCGCGACTCAGCCGGTCGTCGCCTCGGCATCAAGAAATTCGGTGGCCAGGACGTGATCCCCGGCAACATCATCGCACGTCAGCGCGGCAACAAGTGGTGGCCGGGCGAAGGCGTGGGCCAGGGCAAGGATCACACCATCTTTGCAACCGCCGAAGGCCGTGTGAAGTTTCACAAGGGCCTGAAGGGGCGCACCTTCATTTCGGTTCTGCCGGACGTGGAGGCCGCAGAGTAAGCCGACCTTTACGGGAAACACGTTTAAGGGGATCGGCAAAGGGCCGGTCCCCTTTTTCGTTGCAGGAGCCATGCCAGACAGATGGGCGTTGCGGTGATCAGTTTCCTTGTGTTCGGGGCCAGCCAGGTTGGCACCCCCGGACCCGCCAATATGGCGCTGATGGCCACGGGCGCGCGGTTCGGGTTTCGCGCGGCCTTGCCGTTCGTGGGTGGTGTGGCGCTGGGAAAGCAGCTGATCATCTGGCCCATCGGTTTCGGGCTGATGGGGGTGGCGGCGCGCTACCCTTGGGCGTTCGAGGCGCTGAAATGGGCCAGCCTGGCCTATATCTGCTGGCTGGCGTGGAAGGTGGCGAACCTGCGGCTGTCGCCCGGTGAGGACGCGCCCCATGCACCTGGGTTCCTGGCCGGGCTGGTGGTGCACCCGCTGAACCCCAAGGCCTGGGCGATGATCGTGACCGGGTTCACGAATTTCACCGCGCCGGGCACTGATACCTTGCAAGCGACGGCAACGATCGCCATCTGTTTGTTATCGTTGCAAATTATTCTGCACCCGATCTGGACCTTCGCAGGCGACCGGATCGCGCGCACGGTGGCGGGCACGCCCGTCGAGAAATACTTGATGTGGACCTTGGCGGCGCTGACCGTCGCCTCGGTTTTGTTGGTGCTTTTCGGAGGAGAAAGCGCATGAACATGGAATTGACCCCAAGCCAGCCCCGGATCGAGGCGGATGGTTTCCTGCTGCGGCCCTTGCGCGGGTCCGACGCCGGTCTGATCGCGCTGCATATGGGGGACGAGCGCGTGGCGCGCATGACGCGCACCATTCCGCACCCGCTGCCGCCCGGCGCGGCCGAGGCGCTGGTGACGCGCGCGCAATCGCCCGAACGGGCCGAAGACCTTTGGGCGATGGATGCCAGCCGCCAGGGCGGGGCCGAGGTCATGGGCCTGATCGGGCTGGAACGTCTGGCCGAGGGGCAAAGCCAGGTCGCCTTTTGGGTGGCGCCCGCGTTCTGGAACACCGGCGTCGCGTCCGCCGCGCTGACGGCGATCGTCGCGGCCAACCCGCACGGGTGCCAGACGCTGTTTGCCGAGATTTTCCAGGACAGCCCGGCCTCGGCCCGGGTGCTGACAAATGCCGGTTTCGCCTATCTGGGCGATGCCGAAAGCTATTCGGTGGCGCGCGGTGCGACGGTGCCCACCTGGACATACACACGAAAACTCAGTTGAGCAGGGGCCAGCCTTTGCGATAGACGCCCCATCTAAAGGAGAGGGCCATGAAATTCCTCGATCTCGCAAAGGTCTATATTCGTTCGGGTTCGGGCGGGAACGGGTGCATCTCGTTCCGGCGCGAGAAATACATCGAATATGGCGGCCCTGATGGCGGCGATGGCGGCACCGGCGGCTCGGTCTGGGCCGAGGCGGTGGACGGGCTGAACACGCTGATCGACTTTCGCTATCAGCAGCATTTCTTTGCCGATAACGGCAAGCCGGGCATGGGCCGGCAGCGCACCGGGCCGGACGGCAAGGATATCGTGCTGCGCGTGCCGGTGGGCACCGAGATACTAGACGAGGATCAGGAAACCCTGATCGCCGACCTGACCGAGGTGGGCGAGCGCGTGTTGCTGGCCAAGGGCGGCAATGGCGGCTGGGGCAACCTGCATTTCAAGACCTCGACCAATCAGGCGCCGCGCCGCGCAAACCCGGGGCAGGAAGGTGTCGAGCGTACACTGTGGCTGCGGCTGAAACTGATTGCCGATGTGGGTCTGGTGGGCCTGCCCAATGCAGGCAAATCGACCTTCCTGGCGGCCACGTCGAACGCGCGGCCCAAGGTGGCGGATTACCCGTTCACCACGCTGCACCCCAATTTGGGCGTTGTGGGCGTGGATGGCGTGGAATTCGTGGTGGCCGACATTCCTGGCCTGATCGAGGGCGCCAGCGAAGGCCGGGGCCTGGGCGATCTGTTCCTGGGGCATGTCGAACGTTGCGCGGTGCTGTTGCACCTGGTCGATGGCAGCTCGGGCACGTTGGTCGAGGATTACAAGACCATCCTGGGCGAGCTGGATGCCTATGGCGCGGGGCTGGCCGACAAGCCGCGCGTGACCGTGTTGAACAAGATCGACACGCTGGATGACGAAGAGCGCGACTTCTTGCGTGACGAGTTGCAGGCGGCGGGGGCCGAAAACGTCATGCTGATGTCAGGCGTATCGGGCGAGGGCACCGAGGACGTGCTGCGCGCACTGCGGTCGCATATCGACGCGGGCCGCCTGCGCGAGAAACGGGTGGAAGAGGACGCGCCGTGGCAACCCTAAGCACCGCCCGCCGCGTTGTCATCAAGATCGGGTCGGCCCTGCTGGTCGACCGCGCCAGCGGCGATTTGCGGGCCGATTGGTTGCTTGCGTTGGCCGAGGACGTGGCCTGGCTGAAATTGCTGGGGATGGACGTGGTTCTGGTATCCTCCGGCTCGATCGCGCTGGGGCGCGGGGTTCTGGGGCTCAAGGGCCGTGACCTGCCGTTGGAGCAATCGCAGGCGGCCGCCGCCGTGGGCCAGATCCGCTTGGCGCGCGCCTATGAAGAGGCGTTGGCGCCCCACGGGCTGACCACCGCACAGGTGCTGGTGACGCTGGAAGACAGCGCCGACCGCCGCCGCTACCTCAACAGCCGCGCGACGATGGAAACGTTGCTGTCGCTGGGCGTGGTGCCCATCGTCAACGAAAACGACACCGTGGCCACCGACGAAATCCGCTATGGCGACAATGACCGGCTGGCCGCCCAGGTGGCCGTGACGGTCGAGGCCGACCAATTGATCCTGCTGTCGGATGTCGACGGGTTCTATTCCGCCAACCCGCAGACCGACCCAAGCGCCCAACGCTACGACGTGATCGACGTCATCACGCCCGAGATCGAGGCGATGGCGAGCGATGGTGTTTCGGGCCTGTCCAAGGGTGGCATGATTACCAAGCTGCTGGCCGCCAAGATGGCCACCGCTGCGGGCTGTGCCATGGCGATCACCGAAGGGTCGGTCATGCGGCCCCTGAAGGCGTTGGAGGAGGGGGCAAACGCCACCTGGTTCCGGCCGCAGGGTGATCCGCAGGCGGCGCGCAAACGCTGGATCGCGGCGATGAAGCCGCGCGGCCAGCTCACCGTCGATGCAGGGGCCGCGCACGCGCTGGCGCAGGGCAAAAGCCTGCTGCCCGCCGGTGTGGCCGATGTGACCGGCGCCTTTGGCCGGGGTGACCCGGTGGCTATTTGCGATGCCTCTGGGCGCAAGCTGGGCCAGGGGCTAAGCCGCTATACAGCGGACGAGGCGGCGGCGATCCGCGGCTGCCGGTCGGACCAGATCGAGGATGTGCTGGGCTATCCCGGCCGGGCCGCTTTGATTCACCGTGACGATATGGCAATTTGAACCCGTTAGATAAGGGACAGCCTGATGAAAGACGCCGAGAACATTCCCGCCCTTATGGCCGAAATCGGACAACGTGCCCGCGCGGCTGCTGCCGAGCTGGCCTTTGCCAGTGCCGAGGCCAAGGCCCAGGCGCTGACTGCGGCGGCTGATGCCGTCTGGGCCCGGCGCGACGAGATCATCGCCGCCAATGCCGAGGATATGGCATTTGGCCGGGAAAAAGGCCTGTCGGACGCGATGATGGACCGGCTGATGCTGGACGAGGCACGGATTTCTGGCATTTGCGATGCGCTGCGCGCGGTCGCCGCGCAAGACGACCCCGTGGGCGAGGTTCTGGCCGAGTGGGACATGCCCAGCGGCCTGCATATCCGCCGCGTGCGCACGCCCCTGGGCGTGGTCGGCGTGATCTATGAAAGCCGTCCCAACGTGACCGCCGATGCCGGCGCGCTGTGCCTGAAGGCCGGGAACGCGGTAATCCTGCGCGGCGGGTCGGAGAGCTTTCACAGCTCGGGTGTGATCCATGCCTGCCTGGTCGAGGGGGTGAAGGCGGCGGGCCTGCCCGAAGATGCCATTCAGCGCGTGCCCACCCGCGACCGCGCGGCGGTGGCCGAGATGCTGACCATGACCGACACGATCGACGTGATCGTGCCGCGTGGCGGCAAGGGGCTGGTGGGCCTTGTGCAGCGTGAAGCGCGGGTGCCGGTTTTCGCGCATCTCGAAGGGATCGTGCATGTCTATATCGATGCGTCGGCCGACCCCGAAAAGGCGTTGCGCGTGGTGCTGAACGCCAAGACGCGGCGCACGGGCATCTGCGGTTCGGCCGAATGTCTGTTGATCCACCGCGATGTCGCGGCCACCCTGGGCGCCGATCTGATCGCCGCGCTGATGGAGGCCGGCGTGCGCGTGCATGCGGGCGAGGGGCTGCAAGGCACCGACCGCGCGACTGAGGAGGATTGGGGCCGCGAATACCTGGACATGGATATCGCCGCCAAGATCGTCGATGACGTGGACGGCGCGATTGCGCATATCCGCCGCTATGGCTCGAACCACACCGATTGCATCATCGCCGAAGACAAGGCCACTGTGGCACGGTTTTTCGAGCGGCTGGACAGCGCGATCCTGATGCACAACGCCTCGACCCAGTTCGCGGATGGTGGCGAGTTCGGCATGGGGGCGGAGATCGGTATCGCCACCGGCAAGATGCACGCCCGCGGGCCGGTGGGCGCCGCGCAATTGACCAGTTTCAAATACCTGGTCGAAGGCGACGGAACGGTGCGCGCCTAGAACAGGATCACGACCTGGTCGGCGTCGATGCGGGTGCGCGGGCGCTTGCCGATCTCGTCCAGCAGCAGCGGCAAAAGCGCGAATTGCACTTCGGCGGGGGCGACCTCGACCCCGGGGCGGCCAAGCGCCTCCCACAGGGTTTCGTCGACCATCAGTTTCGCCGCGCGCCCGGCGATGCGCCAGCCGTCGCTGCCCTCGCGGGTGACGTGGATCGTGCCGCCGAAGGGCAGGGCGCTTTCCAGGCACATGATCGCCAGAAAGACCAGCCGCGCGTCACGGCGGCTGACATCGCCCGCAGCCTCCCACGCAACCTGCTGGCGCGCCGCGCCTGACAGGCCGGCAATGATGCGGCGCAACTCCGACTCGGCGATGACCTGCTCGCTGTCGGCGGCGCCGAAAGCCACCCGGAAAAAGCGGATGCGCGCCTGCGCGTTGGCCAGGCTTTCGCTGACCAGCGCCATTTCCGCGCTGCCCTGGCCGCCCATTTCCATCAGTTCCAGCCCGTTGCCGATCGCGCCGACGGGGCTGATCAGATCGTGACAGATGCGCGACCCTACCAAGGCCGCCAGTTGCGCATTATGTTTCGTCATGACGCTCCTCCACCGAAAGGACGGACAATGGATGATCTGAACGGCTTTCTGGAACCGGGGATGCTGGTGCGGCACCCGGATTGCCCTGATTGGGGGCTGGGGCAGGTGCAATCGCGCATCGGCACTCGTATAACCGTCAATTTCCCCGACGCGGGCAAGGTGGTGATCGACGGCACCCGGATCGCGTTGGAACCCGTTTTTGATGACTGACACGGGTTAACAAAGCGTAAGCATTTTCCGTAAAATTCGCAAAAGCTTCGCAATGTTGCGTTTTTCCGGGCGCTTGCCTACACACGGTCGCAACCATCCGCAAGGACACGATCCATGCCGCTTTCGCATGAGCCTCGTTTTTGCGTCCGCCTGGCCAAAAGCGCGGACGATCTGCGCGCCGCGCAGCGGCTGCGCTATGACGTGTTCGTGGATGAACTGGGCGGCGGCGGTGCGATGGTCGATCACGAGGCGCGGCTGGAGCAAGACCGGTTCGATCCTTATTTCGACCACCTGATCCTTCAGGACGAGGCCCGGCCCGACGATGCCCAGGTGGTCGGTGTTTACAGGCTGTTGCGCGACGATCAGGCGGCGAAGGTGGGGCAGTTTTATTCCGAGGACGAGTATGACCTGGGCGTGCTCAAATCCTCGGGGCGGCGGCTGCTGGAACTTGGGCGGTCCTGCCTGCATCGCGATTACCGCGGGGGCGTGGGCATGTTTCACCTTTGGAACAGCTTGGCTGCCTATGTGTCTGACCATGAAATAGAAATCCTGTTTGGGGTGGCCTCGTTCCACGGCACCGATCCGGCGGCGTTGGCGGCGCCCTTGTCGCTGCTGCATCACGGGCACCTGGCGCCGCCCGACCTGCGGGTGCGCGCGCGCCCGACGCATTTCGCCGCGATGGACCGGATCGCGCCCGACGCACTGGATCGCCGCGCGGCGGTTCTGGAAATCCCGGCGCTGATCAAGGCCTATTTGCGGCTGGGCGGCTTCGTCGGCGAAGGCGCGTGGATCGACCATGCGTTCAACACCACCGATGTGTGCCTGATCCTCGACACCGCGCGGATGAGTGCACGGCAACGCGCGATCTACACCCGTGGCATCCCGCAATGAGCGGCGCCTGGCAGATGCCGCCCGAACCGGCGCCAGACCCCATCGGCGCGGCGGGCTGGCTGCGGGTGATCCTGCGCGGCGGGGCGATTATCGCGGTGCTGTTGCCGTGCCTGATCCTGATGGTGCTGGGCCACTACCTGATCGAGCGTCCGTTCTTTCGCCCGCGCCGACCGTTGACGCCCTATCTGACGGTGTTCGTCTGCCGCTCGGCCCTGCGGATCATGGGGCTGCGCTATATCCGCCGGGGGGCGCGGATGGATCGGCGCGGTGCGGTTGTGGCAAACCATTCCAGCTGGCTGGATATTTTCACGCTGAACGCGGGCAAGCGGATCTATTTCGTGTCCAAGGCCGAGGTGGCGGGATGGCCCGGCATCGGCATCCTGGCGCGGGCCACCGGCACGGTGTTCATTCGCCGCGACCCGCGCGAGGCACGCCAGCAACAACAGGTGTTCGAGGATCGCCTGCTGGCCGGGCACAAGCTGCTGTTTTTCCCCGAGGGCACCTCGACCGATGGGATGGTGGTGCTGCCTTTCAAGCCGACGCTGTTCCAGGCGTTTTTTGCCGATGGGTTGCGGCACGAGATGCATATCCAGCCCTGCACGGTGATCTATCGCGCGCCGGAAGGCGCGGATCGGCGGTTTTACGGCTGGTGGGGCGAGATGGAGTTCGGGCCGCACTTGTTAAAGGTGTTGGCCGCGCGGCGGCAGGGCTCGGTCGAGGTGATTTATCACGACCCGGTGCGCGTCGACGATTTCCCCAATCGCAAGTCGCTGGCCGCCCATGTCGAGGATGTGGTGCGCAGCGCGATGCCGCCCAACCGCCGTTAAGCGGCCTGCGCCATCGCCGATTTCAGCGCCGCCAGTTCCGAGGCCGGATCGCCCGCGCTCCAAATCTCGGGACCTATGGCAAAGAAATCGCTGACAGGGGCCAGGTCGCGCACGATGGCGCTGGTCAGACCGCCTTCGGCGACGACGGGCAGTTCGATCATCATCGACCACCATTCGAACAGCTCGCGCTCGGCTAGGGTGCCGTCGCCCAGGGTGCCGCCCGACAGCGGCCCGAAGGCGATGTAATCGGCGCCGGCCTCGCCCGCGTTCATCCCGTCGTGGCGCGAAGCGCCGCAGAACGCGCCCACGATGGCATCCTCGCCCAGTTCCTTGCGGGCCTTGCGCACGTTGCGCGCGCCATCGGGCAGGTGCACGCCGTCAAGGCCGAGGCGCTCGACCATCAGGATATGGCTGTCGATCACCAGCGCCACGTCGCGCGCATGGGTGACTTCGCGCAAGGCGTCGGCGGCGCGGGCGATGCGATCCTCGTCGCGGGTGGCCAGCGCCAGGCGCACGCAGGCGACATCGTGCATGTCCAGGATCTCGGCCAGTTGGTCGGGAAAGCGCGACAGCTCGAACTCGGGCGGGGTGACGAGGTAGATCTGCGGCTGCTCTGGGGTGGACATCTTGGCACTCCTGCAAGGGTTCTGGCCCCTATAGCGCGGAAATCCTACCCGCGCCAAGGGGTTGCGCGCCGTCGCGCGGGCAGTTGCGGCGGCGCTTTTCGCGCCGTTGCCCTTTTCAGCCTGCGCGCTTTGGCCTAACAGGGCGCGAGCGATTAGATAAGAGCAAGCGATGCCCAGCGATCAACGACAACCGGCCTTTGTCTTGGTGCGCCCGCAGATGGGCGAAAACATCGGCGGCGCGGCACGCGCGATGTGGAATTTCGGGCTGGACCGGATGCGCGTGGTGGCCCCGCGCGACGGCTGGCCCAACCAAAAGGCGGTGGCGATGGCCAGCGGCGCGGGCCGCCTGCTGGACGAGGCCAAGCTGTGCGCCGATTTGCCCGAGGCGCTGGCGGATTGCACCTATAGCTATGCCACCACGGCTCGGGCGCGGGGGCTGACCAAGCCCGTGTTCAGCCCCGAAGGCGCGATGAAAGACGCCGCCGCACGGATCGCCGCCGGCGAAAAGGTGGCGGTGATATTCGGCCCCGAACGTGCGGGGCTGGAGAACGAGGATGTGGCCCAGGCCAATGCGATCATCACAGTGCCGGTGAACCCCGAATTCCCGTCGCTCAACCTTGCGCAATGCGTGCTGCTGACGGGGTATGAGTGGCGCAGGCAGGTGGCTGAGATCACCCATGAAACGACCGACATGGCCAAAACCGAATGGGCCACTGGTCTGGAAATGGAAAAGCTGGCCGCCCATTACGAGGAGCGGCTGGAGGAGGCCGGGTTCTTCTTTCCCGAGACCAAGGCCGAAGGGATGAAGATCAACCTGCGCAACCTGTGGTCCCGGATGCCGCTGACGCGGGCGGATGTGCAGATGTTGCACGGGATCATGCGTCAAATGGTGCGCTGGAAAGAGCGCGGATAGGCGCATCTGGTCGCACTGGACGCCATGCACCGCGCGCCTTACCTTTCGCGCGACGATCAGGAGGCAGGAAATGAGCGGAAAACGCAGTATTTTCGAAGAGGTGGAAAGCCGCGACGCGGTGGCCGGCCCGCAAACCGGGCTGATCGACAAGGCCGCGCGGCGCGGGGCGCGCGGGGCCATCCGCATCTGGCTGATGGTGCTGTTTGCGCTGGTGGTGGTGATGATTGCCGTGGGCGGGCTGACCCGGCTGACCGATAGCGGGCTGTCGATCACCGAATGGGCGCCGATCAAGGGCGCGATCCCGCCGCTGACCGCCGAGGACTGGCAGCGCGAGTTTGACGCCTATCGCCAGATCCCCGAATACCAGTTGCAGAACAAGGGCATGAGCCTGTCCGAATTCCAGTTCATCTATTGGTGGGAATGGGGCCACAGGCAGTTGGGCCGGGTGATCGGCCTTGTCTGGGCGCTGGGTTTCTTCGGCTTCCTGGTGGCGCGCAAGATCCCCGTGGGCTGGACCGGGCGGTTGTTGCTGCTGGGCGCGTTGGGCGGTGCGCAGGGGGCGATCGGCTGGTGGATGGTGTCCTCGGGGCTCGAGGGCGAGATGCTGGATGTCGCCAGCTATCGTCTGGCCACGCATCTGGGGCTGGCTTTTGTGATCCTTGGGCTGATCGCGTGGTACGTTTTCCAACTGGGCCGCGAAGAGCGCGACCTGATGCAGGCCCGTCGCGGGCGCGAGGGCAAGCTGTTCAGCATGGGCACCGGGCTGATGCATTTCGCGTTCCTGCAAATCCTGCTGGGTGCGCTGGTGGCGGGCATCGACGCGGGCCGCAATTACATCGACTGGCCGCTGATGGCCGGCGGTTTCTTCCCGCCCGAGCCGTTCCAGTTGCAGCCGCTGTGGCGCAACTTTTTCGAGGATGATGGGCTTGTGCAGTTCATGCATCGTATGGCGGGGTATCTGCTGTTCATCTTTGGCGTCGTGGTCTGGCTGCGGGCGCGTCGCTCGCCCAACGGCGCGACGCGCTTTGCCTTTAACGCGGTGCTGGCAATGATGCTGCTTCAGATGGTGCTGGGGATCGTGACGGTGATGTACTCCGCGCCCTGGCAGATCGCCATCGTGCACCAGCTGGGCGCGGTGGTGCTGTGGGTGCTGATCCTGCGGGCAAGGTTCCTGGCCGGATACCCGGTGTTTTCCAGCGTAAGGGGTGCGGCATGAGTTACGAAGACCTGATGGCGTTTGAGCGCCAGACACAGGCCCTGGGGCAGGTGGCCGGCCGGCTTGGCTGGGACCAGGAAACCGTGATGCCGCGCGGGGCCGGCGATCAGCGGGCCGAGGAAATGGGCGCGGTCGCCGCCATCCTGCACGCGCGCCGCACCGATCCGCGCGTGGGCGAATGGCTTGCCGCCATCGACGACGCGGCGCTGGATGCGGTCGGGCAGGCGCAGATGCGGCACATGCGCCGCGATTATGCCCGGGCGACCAAGCTGCCCGCCGATCTGGCGGCCGAAATCGCGCGCACCCGCTCGCTGGCGCATCAACGCTGGGCCGAGGCGCGCGAAAACGAGGACGTGGCCCATTTCCTGCCCATGCTGGAAAAGATGGTCGACCTGAAGCGCCAGGAAGGCGCGGCGCTGGCCGATGGCGGTGATGCGTATGACGCGCTGTTGCAGGATTACGAACCGGGAGCGACCGCCGCCGAGTTGGAGGCGATGTTCGGCGCGCTGCGCCCGCGGCTGGTGGCCCTGCGCGCCGCCTGCCTGGAGCGGCCCGCGCCCAAGGGGCTGACCGGCACATTCGACGAATCCGCGCAGATGCGGCTGACCCGGATGCTGGCCAAGACCTTTGGTTATGACATGGCGCGGGGCCGGGTGGACAAGGCGGTTCACCCGTTCAGCTCGGGTTCGGGCGACGATGTGCGGATCACCACCCGGACCAGCGAAACCGACCCGTTCAACTGTTTCTACTCGACCATCCACGAGGTCGGGCACGCCAGCTACGAGCAAGGGATCGACCCGGATTATCGCCTGACGCCGCTGGGGCAGGGCGTGTCGATGGGCGTGCATGAAAGCCAGTCGCGCATTTATGAAAACCAGCTGGGCCGCAGCCGCGCTTTCACCGGTTGGCTGTTCGAGCGGATGCGCGAGGCGTTCGGCGATTTCGGTATCGCGGATGCCGATGCCTTCTATGCCGCCGTGAACACGCTGAAACCTGGCTTTATCCGCACAGAGGCGGACGAGGTGCAGTATAACCTGCACGTGCTGCTGCGGTTCGACCTGGAGCGCGATCTGATCGCCGGCCGGTTGGACGTGGCCGAGCTGGAAGAGGCGTGGAACGCGCGCTTCAAGGCCGATTTCGGCTATGCCGTCGACAAGCCCTCGAACGGGTGTTTGCAGGATGTGCATTGGTCCGAGGGGCTGTTCGGCTATTTCCCGACCTACACGCTGGGCAATGTCTATGCCGGCTGCCTGATGCAGGCGCTGGCGCGCGACGTGCCAGAATGGGAAGCGCAACTGGCAAAGGGCGATCTGTCGGGTGCCACGGGCTGGCTGCGGGAAAACGTGCAGCGCCACGGCGGTTTGTACGAGCCGCGCGAGGTGATTGCGCGCGCCTGCGGCGAAGAGCCCAGCGAGGCGCCGTTGCTTGAGTACCTGGAACAGAAATTCGGCGCGCTTTACGGGCTTTGACGAAATTGCGCGCGCGAGGCGCGCACAGGCTGTCTCGGGCGCCCGCTGTGGCGGGGCCCTCGGGCCGCGTATGGTGGGTGTCGGCCCGGGTTTTCAAACCGCGCGCCCGTGGCGGCCTGCGAGAGCCTCTGGCGAGGAGATTTTGCAGAGAGGAAGCCGGGGGGCTACGCGCCGTCAGACCAGGGCCATGCGTTCGCTGCGTTCGGGGTCGGGGAAGGGGCGGTAGAGTGCCATGTCGGTTGAGGCGATCAAGCTGTTGACCGCGCGATAGAGTGTTTCCACGTGGTCGTCATGCTGACCCAGCACGCGAAAGGCGCGGTCAAGCTGGGCCAGATCCTCAACCTCGATTTCCAGCAGGAAGTCGCGATAGGGCCCTGCGGCCAGGTTCAGCTTGCGCCGCAAAAGCCGCCAGCGCCCGATCACGCCCTGATCTTGCAGGTGAAGCATCCACGCCTCGACCGCATGGGCAAAACCAAGCGCCTTGGCGTCGTTTTTCAGATCGATCGAGCAACAATAGAGGTTCATGACGTATCCCCGGATAGTTGCGCGCAGACTGCCGTTACGAAGTTTGCAAGGCCTTAAAACGCGCGGACGAAACCGCGCGCATTTGTCTTGAATACGCGTGGTTTTCGCGAAGGGTTGCTGCTGGAGTGCCTGAAACAGACATTCGGGTGCTTTGCGAGGTGTGACAGGCGCGTTCAGCCGC
>JAASTF010000325.1 GCA_021767525.1 Paracoccaceae bacterium | reverse complement strand
GTTCTGATACGAACTCGGCACCCATCCCGACACAGGCGTAAAGGTCAGCTGCATCGTCACCTTGTTGGTCACGCTGGACCACGGCGTATTGATGCTGTCGGGATAGGACTCGTCTTGCCAGGTGCTGGCTGCATCGACAATCGTGCTGGACCCCGAAGGCAGGCTCAGCGGGTTGGCGAACACGGTTTCATAGTCGCTGACAGGCTCCAGCGCGATGCCGGGGCAGGTGTTGCCGGATGCGTCGTATTCGGCGGTAAAGATCATCGGCACCATCGGCCAGCGTTTCCAGATTTCGGCGGCCACGTCGCCAACCATCGTAAGCACGCCCGACGCGCCGCCCATGCCAAAGCGCAGCGTGTCGTTGGCGGTAAAGGTGCCGTCGGGGTGATAGACGCGGATTTTGCCCGCCACGATTTCGGCGGCGGCGTCACGGCCCGATACCTCGAACCCGGCCACGTCGGCGCTGGGGTCGCCCTCTTGCAGCGCGACGGTGGAAAGGGTCTGGCCGATGTCGATCTCGACATAAGCGCCGCTGGGCTCCCACGTCACGTGTTGCGGCTGGATTTCGGGCGGGGTCCAGGCGGCCCACCCCATCATCCGGCCCGCGATATAGGCGTTTTGCTGCGCCCAGAGCGGCAGGCCCTGGTTGTTGTCGATCTTGCCGGGGTGGGCAAAGTCGGACCACGGCACCGTCGATCCCGCATCGCCGTTGCGATACAGCAGCGGTGACGCGCCCTTGGGCCAGAAATTGCCGCCCGGGTAATCCTTCAGCCGCCGCATCGCGTTGCGGGTCATCCGCTTTTGCGCCATCGGGCCGATCAGCGCGCCAGCCTCATCACGCTCGGCGTTGATGTAGGTGACAGAACTGGTGGCGTCGTCGCCGGTCGCCACGGTTTCAAAGCGGTGCGGGCCATAGGGCAGAACCGGCACGCTCGGGTCAAGGTCGGCCCAGTAATGGTCAAAGGTGATCGTGTCGTTACTGGTCGCGCCGGTATAGGTGTCGCCGGCGCTCATATCCGCGCCGCCGGGCAGTTTCTTGGTAAAGAACCGCCCGAACGCCTGGTCGTAATCCTCGCCCCAACTGCCGGGGCCTGCCGTCCAATCCAGCAACACCGCGCCGAAGCCGGTGATCTGGTTGCCGGTGGCCTTGTTCACGATGTCCAAATCCTCTGCCCAGCTGCGCAGGGTTTCGGCATCGTTGGCCAGTTGTTTCAGGTTCGTCGCGCCCTTGGTCTGGAACAGCACGGTGAAGTGATCGTTGGGGCGCATTTCCGACAGGGCGTTGGCCATCGCGGCCACGGCGGGCGAATGCGGGGTGGTGTTGGAAACCACGGTCCATTGCACCGCCTCGGCCTCGTCATTCGGACGCCAGGCCACGCGCACGCGCCCCTCGGCCGCGACGGTGGGCGGGGTCAGCGCGGCTTGCTGGTTGGCGTCACCGATCCGCTGGTGTTCCGACTGGCCCAGGATCGTCAGCACATGGCCCACGGCGCAAACCGTGCCCATCTGGTCGATCTGGTCCGACCCCTGCACACGCACCTCGATCCGATAGCGCGAGGCGTTGCGAGGCAGGTCCATCGTGCCGGTCCAGGTCGTGGCCCCGGTGCTGGCGGTGCCCACCACCTGCCACGCGGTAAAGCCGGTCGCGTCCACCAGCGCGGCGCGCGCCTCGATCTGCACATCTTCGCTGATCGGGCCGGTGGCCTGATCGGTCAGCGCGCCGCCCAGCGGAATGCTGGCTGCATTGCGATCCGCCCCGCCCGTGCCGCGCAGATAGCCGCTGTCGAACACCAGGTCATCGGTCGGGAAATCGGCAACCGTGGCGATGTGGGCCTTGGCTGTGAGTTGTCGTCCTGCTTCGCCCATCGGGGTCATCCCCAGGGCGAAAGACATCGCAAGGCCTGCCATCACACAAGCCCCACGATACCGGTTGCATCGGTGCCCGTGGCCCAGACGCGGGCGACACGCACCGGAAAGGGCGCGCCGGCCGCCACGTAGACCGCCGCCGTCGTGCCGCCAATGGTGGTAATCTGCACCATCCCCGAGGATGCGACGCTGAGCCCGCGCACGCAGGTGGAAAGGTCGGTATTGTCGTCCGGCGTGATCGGGAATAGCTGCGTCGCGGGCGAGGTCAGGCCAGATTCATAGCCGTGAAAGGGGTCGTGCATGATCGCGGTCTCCTGTTTGGGGCTGGATAAGCGCCTTGAAAATCAGGAGAGGATAAAAAGCCTGGGCAGGTTAATTCGGGCTATCCAGACCGTTCGGTGGCCCTTGGCCTAGCGACCGCGCGTCCAGCCGGTGGCCGATTTCCCACCCAGTTTCACAAAGATCATGACGGTGACATAGACAACGTAACTAAGCGGAAAACGGCGAAGCAGCCGCAGGTGATCGCTGGGCCGCATGGGCGGCTTGGATTCGTTCTTCATGATCTGGGGGAATTTTTCCGCAAGCTCGCGCACGCCAGCGTCCTGCCGCCGCCGGACCTGAATCAGTTTCCCGAACCCTTCGACCATCGGCCAGTGATAGGCCGCATCGACCTTGATCCGCTCGTCCGGCGCGAACATCAGCCGAACGAAACCATCATCGGCAATGATGTCGGGAAAGCTGTCCCAACGGGCGCGCCCGGCGCGGTTAACGGCAAACAGCCCCGCGCCCTGCACGTTCGTCGTCATGAAAGGCAGGTTCTGCCATACCGTGGCAAAGCGCCGGGTCACCCAGCTGCTCGCGGGCGCAACGCGCAGATGGCCGCTGGCATAGAGCGGCCTGTCGGTATCCAAAGCGGCAACAAGGGCGCCGATCATGCCCGGTTCGATGATTACATCCGCATCAAGATAGGCAAGAACCTTACCCCTGGCTTTGCTCTCGGCCGCGTTAAGCGCGTTCAATTTGCCCGGCGTCGGGATATCCAGCAGGATCAGTTGCCAGCCCGCGCCTTCAAGCTGGGCGCGGGCTGCCTCGGCCTCGGCCAGGGTTTCATCGGTGCAGGCATTGGCCGCGACGATGATTTCGCCCGCATTGAGCTCAAGGCCCTGCATGGTCTGGCGGGCCAGCGCCGCAAGGCAGGGGCCTATATAGCCCGCCTCGTTATTCGCGGGGATAATGACGGTGATGGAAGGATCGTGGGCCATCACTCAGTCCTTGGGAAAGACGACGGCACGAATGGCCGCAATCAGGCTTTCATCGGCATGGGGCGGCAAGGCGGCGGGACGGGCGTCGTCGGAAAGCGCGTTGTCTATCGCATCGGGCAGGTCTTTTTCGTCATGAACGACGATAACGCCATCGCGCGGTGCGAAATGTGCGGCCGTTGCCAGTTGGTGGTCATTGCGATGCTCGCCCAGCGCGTGCTTGCGCGGCATGGCCAGGATCGGTGTGCCCAGGGTCTGCGCCTTTATGAACGATCCCGTGCCAGCATGTGCGACAATCAGCCTTGCCTCGCGGCACAGACGATTGTAGTCGGCCGGGTGCAGGCTGGCCGCGCTTTCCATGTGCTGGGGCAGATAGCCCCCAGGGCCGACGGCGCCGATTTGGGCGCGGACGGGAATATCGGGATGTGCCTTTGCCCAAAGATCGACGCTGCGCACCAGCCGATCAAAGGGCAGCTGCGTGCCGACGGTCACAAAGATCACATCACCGCTCCTGCATATAGGGCGCCAGTCTCGCGGGCCAGGTGTGGCCATTGGGTCAACCACAAATCGCAGTGGCGTCGGGCCAGCTTGGCCGACATCGACATTTCTTCGGCATTGGCGATGCTGTCTACCCAAATCGTGCGGGCGCCCAGCAGCTTGCCGAACCGGATGGCGAAATATCCCGGCGCGGCGCCCGTGGAAATGACCACATCGGGCCGTACGCGCAAAACAAGGACCAGCATCATCAGCGCAAGCACGGCAAGACG